>NZ_CAJZDT010000142.1:0-4251 GCF_915066115.1 uncultured Streptococcus sp.
TTTCGAGGGGATTTAGGGGGGAATCAAACGAAGATACACCCTTTTTAGACTATTTTGTTCCTGCTAAACTGCTGTAGAATCGCTATTTTAAAGGTAAATCAAGCCTCTCCATTACTCCCACTCAACTGTTGCTGGTGGTTTACTTGTAATATCGTAGACGATACGGTTAACGTGGTCCACTTCGTTTACGATACGTACAGAAATCTTTTGAAGAACTTCCCAAGGAATCTTTGCAAAGTCAGCTGTCATACCATCGATAGAAGTGATCGCACGAATTGCAATCGTGTAGTCATAAGTGCGACCGTCACCCATAACACCAACTGAACGAACGCCTGTGTTCACTGTGAAGTATTGCCAGATATCACGGTCAAGACCTGCTTTAGCAATTTCTTCACGAAGAATAGCGTCTGACTCACGAACGGTTTCTAGTTTCTCTTCAGTGATTTCACCCATGACACGGATAGCAAGTCCTGGTCCTGGGAATGGTTGGCGCCATACAATATGGTCTGGCATACCAAGCTCTGTACCAAGAGCACGAACTTCGTCTTTATAGAGAGTGTTGAGTGGTTCAATCAATTCAAACTGCATGTCTTCTGGAAGACCACCCACGTTGTGGTGTGACTTGATAGTTTGAGCTGTATCCGTACCAGACTCGATAACGTCTGTATATAAAGTACCTTGAGCAAGGAATTTCACATCTTTGAGCTTGCTTGCTTCGTCATCGAATACATAGACAAACTCATTACCGATAATTTTACGTTTTTGTTCAGGGTCAGAAACGCCAGCAAGTTTGTCAAGGAAACGTTTAGCAGCGTCTGCTTTGACGATATTCAAACCAAACTTACCACCAAGCATGTCCATAACTTGGTCCGCTTCTCCTTTACGAAGAAGACCGTGGTCCACGAAGATACAGATCAATTGATCACCAATAGCCTTTTGGAGAAGAACCCCAACTACAGATGAATCAACCCCACCTGATAGACCAAGAAGGACACGTTTATCACCGACTGTTTCACGGATTTTTTGGATCTGCATGTCAATGAAGTTATCCATTGACCAGTCGCCTTTAGCCTTACAGATGTTAAGAGCAAAGTTACGAAGGATATCATTTCCGTATACAGAATGACGAACTTCTGGGTGGAATTGGATACCGTAAATGTGTTTATCTGGATTTTCGATGGCTGCGTATGGGCAGTCAGCTGATGTTCCAGTACGAACAAAGTCAGCAGGAATCTCAGTAACCGCATCACCATGGCTCATCAGAACAGTCTGTTCATCAGGTGTTGATTCAAAAAGAGCTGATGGTGTATGAGTTAGAGTTGATTGACCGTATTCACGATTTCCAGCATCACCTGCAGGAACAACTTTTCCTCCAAGTTTATGTGTCAACAACTGCATACCGTAACAGATTCCCAAAATTGGAATTCCAAGTTCGAAGATTTCTGGGTCAATATCAAATGAACCATCTTCGTATACAGAGTTTGGACCACCTGATAGGATAATTCCTACAGGATTGATTTCACGAACTTCAGCAGCTGAAATTTTATGGCTTTTTAGTTCTGAAAAAACACCAATCTCACGGATACGGCGTGAAATCAGCTGGTTGTATTGGCTACCATAGTCCAATACGATGATTTTTTCTACATCTTGCAAATCAGTTGAAATGTTGCTCATCTTTTTCCTTTCTCAAAAGAAATATCTTTTTTCAATATTCTATCACAAATAAGGGCGAATTACCAACTAAACAAGGCGAAGTTTGACTTTTTCTAGTTTATTGGGGTACAATAGAGAAAAGATAGAAATGAAGTGAAAAATATGCTACCCGCTTATATGAAAATCCATGATCAGATTAAAAAGGATATTGACGAACACCGTTGGGCAATTGGTGAGAGACTTCCTAGTGAACGAGACTTAGCAGAGCAGTTTGCGGTCAGTCGCATGACCCTCCGCCAAGCCGTATCTCTATTAGTCGAAGAAGGCGTCTTAGAGCGCCGCGTAGGAAGTGGCACCTTTGTTTCTAGTACTCGGGTACAAGAAAAGATGCGAGGAACAACAAGTTTTACTGAAATTGTTAAGTCCCAAGGTAAAGTACCCTCTAGCCAGCTCATTTCCTACAGAAAAACCATTCCCAATGAGCAGGAAGTTGCAAAGTTAGGAATTTCTCCAATGGAGAATATTATCCGAATGGAACGGGTCCGCTATGCCGACCAAGTTCCTCTAGTTTATGAAGTTGCTTCTATTCCTGAAAAATTCATTAAGGACTTTAAAAAAGAAGAAATCACCAGTCATTTCTTCCAAACCTGGCAAAAACATGGCTACCGTATTGGCAAATCACAGCAGACTATCTATGCTCGCCTTGCTAAGGAAAAAATTGCCCACTATTTGGAAGTTGAAAAAGGACATGCTATTCTTGGTCTGACTCAGATTTCTTACCTAGAAGATGGTACTGCATTTGAATACGTAAAAAGTCAGTATGTAGGCGAACGCTTTGAATTTTATCTTGAGAATAACTAGTCTAGAAAGGCTAGTTTTTTGATTTCCTAAAAGATTAGAATTGTCAAAACAATCTGTCTAGGCTTGATTTTATCGCTTATTTACTATAAAATGAGAAGGAAAAACGTCAAACTTTTATATTGCAAATAGGAGAAAACATGACAAAAACATTAAAACGTCCTGAGGTTTTATCACCTGCAGGGACTTTAGAGAAGCTAAAAGTAGCTGTTCAGTATGGAGCAGATGCTGTCTTTATCGGTGGTCAAGCCTATGGTCTTCGTAGCCGTGCCGGAAACTTTACCTTTGAACAGATGGAAGAAGGTGTCCAGTTTGCGGCCAAGTATGGTGCTAAGGTTTATGTGGCTGCCAACATGGTTATGCACGAAGGAAATGAAGAAGGGGCTGGTGAGTGGTTCCGTAAACTGCGTGATATCGGGATTGCAGCAGTTATCGTATCTGACCCAGCCTTGATTATGATTGCGGCGACTGAAGCACCGGGTCTTGAAATTCACCTCTCTACTCAAGCCAGTGCGACTAATTATGAAACACTTGAGTTCTGGAAAGAACTAGGTTTAACTCGTGTTGTTTTGGCGCGTGAGGTTTCAATGGAAGAATTGGCAGAAATTCGCAAACGTACAGACGTTGAGATTGAAGCATTTGTCCATGGAGCCATGTGTATTTCATACTCTGGTCGTTGTACTCTTTCAAACCACATGAGTATGCGTGATGCCAACCGTGGTGGATGTTCTCAGTCTTGTCGTTGGAAGTACGACCTTTACGATATGCCATTTGGGAAAGAACGAAAGAGCTTGAAAGGTGAGATTCCAGAAGAATTTTCTATGTCAGCCGTTGACATGTCTATGATTGACCATATCCCGGATATGATTGAAAATGGTGTGGACAGTCTAAAAATCGAAGGACGTATGAAGTCTATTCACTATGTTTCAACTGTGACTAACTGCTATAAGGCAGCTGTTGATGCATATCTTGAAAGTCCTGAAAAGTTTGAAGCTATCAAACAAGACTTGGTGGATGAGATGTGGAAGGTTGCCCAACGTGAATTAGCAACAGGTTTCTACTATGGTACACCATCTGAAAATGAGCAGTTGTTTGGTGCTCGTCGTAAAATTCCTGAGTACAAGTTTGTTGCTGAAGTGGTTTCTTATGATGAAGCGACACAAACAGCGACCATTCGTCAACGGAACGTCATTAACGAAGGCGATCAAGTTGAGTTTTATGGTCCAGGTTTTCGTCATTTCGAAACTTATATCGAAGATTTGCACGATGCCAAAGGCAATAAAATCGACCGCGCTCCTAATCCAATGGAACTCTTGACTATCAAGGTTCCACAACCTGTTCAAGCTGGAGACATGGTTCGAGCTCTCAAAGAAGGTCTTATCAATCTCTATAAGGAAGACGGGACAAGTGTTACAGTTCGTGCCTAGATAAGGAAAAGGGAATGATTCAAGCACAAGGTTTATTGGTAGATGATGAAAGCAGATGTGTTCATTATCATAGTGAAAAGGATGTTGTTGCACTCCAGTGTTATGAATGCAAGAAATACTACGCATGTTATCAGTGTCACAATGCGATGGAGACACATGTATTTTCTCCCTACCCCTTAGCGCTTTCTGAGGATCGACCGATTTTATGTGGGGCTTGTATGAGGACAATAACATTTCAAGAATATCAAAAGCAGATAGCCTGCCCTTATTGTAGCGCTCCATTTAATCCAGGTTGTAAACAACACTATTCCCA
>NZ_CAJZDT010000143.1:0-4044 GCF_915066115.1 uncultured Streptococcus sp.
TAGACAGTAAATAAACCCTTGATACGACTAAGTTTAAGGCATAATGTACACTCTTTGAAAAATGTACTTTATAATCTAAATGTACTTTATTTTAATGCTGGATAAAGTACATTTTTTTGATCCAGTAGTTCAGATGCTAAATGTACAAAATCAGCCCCTTTTAAACCCCTTGCGAGCATAAAAACCTTGATTTAATAAGGTTTTGAATTTTACTTTTGTTACGGTGTAAATTTGAAAAATTTCCAGTTATTTTTCAGCAGGTCTAAGTCTTTCTATCACTTTAAAAAAACTCCTATATCATCTTTCCGAAAAACTATAATTTTCTTGAAAAATATATAAGTCTATGCTATACTACTTGTAGACTTAATTATGGAGAAAATACATGAAACGTGAGATTTTACTGGAACGAATCGACAAACTAAAACAAATCATGCCATGGTATGTTCTGGAATACTACCAATCTAAGCTTGCTGTTCCTTACAGTTTTACAACCTTGTACGAATACCTCAAGGAATACGATCGATTTTTCAGCTGGGTTTTGGAGTCTGGTATTTCAAACGCTGATAAAATGTCTGATATTCCTTTATCTGTCTTGGAAAATATGTCTAAGAAAGACATGGAATCCTTTATCCTTTACCTACGTGAACGTCCTTTGCTAAATGCTAATACAACCAAGCAAGGTGTCTCACAGACAACCATAAACCGGACTTTGTCAGCACTTTCTAGTCTTTACAAGTATTTGACCGAGGAGGTTGAAAACGACCAGGGGGAACCCTATTTCTATCGTAATGTAATGAAGAAAGTTTCAACCAAGAAAAAGAAAGAAACACTTGCTGCCAGAGCTGAAAACATCAAGCAAAAACTCTTTCTAGGTGATGAAACAGAAGGTTTTCTAACTTATATCGACCAAGAATACCCACAACAGCTCTCTAATCGAGCTCTCTCATCATTCAACAAAAATAAAGAACGTGATTTGGCCATTATTGCCCTTCTTTTGGCGTCTGGTGTCCGCTTATCTGAAGCTGTTAATCTGGATCTAAGGGACCTCAATCTAAAAATGATGGTTATCGATGTCACTCGAAAAGGTGGCAAACGTGACTCGGTCAATGTTGCTGTCTTTGCAAAACCTTATCTAGAGAATTATCTAGGCATTCGTAATAAACGCTATAAGGCAGAAAAAACAGATACAGCCCTTTTTTTGACACTCTACAGAGGTGTTCCCAATCGTATCGATGCTTCCAGCGTGGAAAAGATGGTTGCTAAGTATTCTGAGGACTTCAAAGTGCGTGTAACTCCCCACAAACTGCGCCATACCCTAGCAACTAGGCTCTATGATGCGACTAAATCGCAAGTTTTGGTTAGTCATCAGCTAGGACATGCCAGTACACAAGTCACTGACCTCTATACCCATATCGTCAACGATGAACAAAAGAATGCTCTAGATAGTTTATGAAATACATAAAATAAATTATGTAATATATGATTTTTAAAAAAGAAGCTGGTCCTACAACCAACTTCTTTTTGGTTTATCCTACTACCGCTTCAGCGATTTCTTCACGGCTAATACCAGCGAAGTAGCGTGTGATATCAATGGTTTCTAGCGCCTTAAGGACATCTTCGCGTTCGTATTTCACTCCACGAAGGACATCTTCTACTGCAGCAACGTCTTCAATACCAAAGAAGTCACCGTAAATCTTGATGTCTTGGATTTTTGATTCGACGACATTAGCAAAGACTTCCACCTTACCACTAGTGAATTTGGTTCCACGACGTACGTTAAATTCAGGTGATTTACCATAATTCCAGTCCCAAGTACCAAACTTAGTATCCTTGATGCGATTAATTTCAGCCATTTCTTCTTCTGAAAAAACGTATTCTGTCATCTCTGGATACTCTTTTTTCATGTATTCCAAGAGTAAGCCACGGAATTCTTCGACTGTGATTTTTTCTGGTAATTCATTGATAATATTGGTTACACGAGCACGGACCGATTTGACACCTTTTGATTCAAATTTATCTTTTGAAACCTTAAGGGCGTTAGCAAGCACTGACAAATCAACGTCAAAGAGCAAGCAACCGTGGTGCATGATACGGCCATTGATATAAGCTTGGGCATTGCCACAGAATTTCTTGCCATCAATCTCAAGGTCGTTACGGCCTGTAAACTCAGCTTTAACACCGAGTTGAGCCAAGGTATTGATAACTGGAGTTGAAAAGCTCTTGAAGTCAAAGGCCTTGTTTTCATCTTCTTTTGAGATAATAGTGTAGTTGAGGTTATTCAAATCGTGGTAAACAGCTCCACCACCGCTGATACGGCGAACCACCTCAATACCATTTTCACGAACATAATCACGATTTATTTCTTCGATAGTATTTTGGTGACGACCAACAATGATAGATGGTTTATTGATCCAAAGAAGGAAGATTTGATCCTCATCTAAAAGATGTTTAAAGGCATATTCTTCCAAGGCAATATTAAAGGCAGTGTCGTTTGAATGATTGATAATATATTTCATGATATCCCTTTATACGATAGAGACTGGAAAATATCTTTCCAGCCTAGTCTATCTTCATTTTATTTTTTCTTAGGTGAATGGATGGCCATTTCTAGAACATCTGCAAATGCTTCATACATCACTTCAGAGTAAGTTGGGTGTCCGTGGATAGTCTTCAGCATTTCTTCAACAGTAATTTCCATTTCGATAATGCTCGACGCTTCATTGATCAATTCTGCAGCTGCAGGACCGATGATATGAACACCAAGGATTTCTCCATATTTCTTATCTGCAATGACTTTTACGAAACCTTGAGCAGCATCCGATGCAATAGCACGTCCGTTGGCAGCAAAGTTGAATTTACCGATGGCAACATCGTATTTCTCACGAGCTTGTTCTTCAGTAAGACCTACTGCTGCTACTTCAGGAAGAGTGTAGATGGCTGCAGGAGTCAAGTTCAACTTGGCAACAGCATGATTTCCTTTAAGGGCATTTTCTGCTGCTACTTCACCCATGCGGAAGGCTGCGTGCGCCAACATCTTAGTACCGTTGATGTCACCTGGAGCGTAGATGCCTGGAACAGAAGTTTCCATGTATTCGTTGACCTTGATACGTCCACGATCCAATTCAAACTCAACATCGCCAATACCTTCAAGGTCTGGCACACGACCGATTGAAAGAAGAGCTTTACTTGCGATGACATCGTCTTTTCCTTCAACCTTGATACGAAGTTGACCATTTTCCTCGATGATTTCTTGGAGTTTAGTGTCAGTCAAGATGGTCATGCCTTTACGTTCAAGAATCAAGCGAAGGTTCTTAGAAACTTCCGCATCCATAGCTGGTACGATACGGTCCATCATTTCAATAACAGTCACTTTTGAACCAAATGTCATGAAGGCCTGCCCGAGTTCGATACCGACAACGCCACCACCGATGATTACGAGGCTCTCTGGAACTTCGTTCATTTCAAGAATGTCGTCACTGGTCATCACCAGTGGAGATTCCATACCAGGGACGTTGATCTTGCTGACTTTTGAACCACCAGCAAGGATGATTTTCTTGGTTTCAAGCAATTCTGAACCATTTACCAAGACGTTCTTGTCTTTAGTGATTGTACCAATTCCCTTATGAACAGTAACTCCGTAGCTACGAAGAAGACCTGCAACACCACCTACTAAGGTATTAACAACTTTAGATTTAGTTTCTAAAAGTTTATCCATATCTACAGTGAAGTTTGGATTCTCGATAACGATACCACGGTTTGCTGCATGACCGATATTTTCAATGATTTCTGCGTTGTGAAGGTAGGTCTTGGTAGGGATACAGCCACGGTTCAAGCAGGTTCCACCGAGTTCTGATTTCTCAACAAGGGCAACCTTACCACCAAGTTGAGCTGCTTTAATGGCTGCCACATATCCAGCAGGACCTCCACCAATCACGACGATATCAAAGGCATCATCGCTCTTGCCGTCGTCGTTTGAGGCACTAACTGTAGGCGCTGGGCTAGCTTCTGGCGCTGCTGCTCCAGCTGTTGGGATATTTTCCCCTT
>NZ_CAJZDT010000144.1:0-4008 GCF_915066115.1 uncultured Streptococcus sp.
GATAAGTTGGCAACTGGGAATTAAGCCCATTAAAGAAATGAGGAAACTGGAACTGGGTCAGACTCGACTTGTAGTCTACTACTCCTATCGCTCCATCAGCTTTCAAACGGTCAATGCGATCAACCTTGCCTCGTACATGGACGCTGCGACCATTATCCAATTGAATAAAGGCCTGCTCCTTGCCACCGAAATTCGCTTCTTCTTTGATGGTTTCAATGGCTGGATTATGGCGGAGAATGTGGCCAGTTGTCCGTGCGACATCAAGCAGAACTTCCTTGGTAAACTGGGCTTCCAAACTTTCTTGATAAATTGCTTCAAATTCGCGTTCCTGACTGGTTTCTTGAATAGCTTGTTCTAAACGTTGGTCAAAGGAATCTTCATCAGGCAACTGCAAGGCACGTTCAAAAATGCGGTGCAGGAAATTCCCATGACTACGAGCATCCGGACGCAGGCGCAATTCTTCCTGCAAACCTAAAACATAACGGAGGAAATAACTGTATTGGTTACGGTAAAACTCCGTCAAACCAGAGGTTGACAGGTAAAACTCCTGATCAGTAGGATAGAGTGCTTGTAAGGTGTCCTTAGCCAACTGCTTACTACTTGGACTGGTTGGGAGGGCTGGATTTTCTAAACCTTGCTGGTCTAGTTTTTTACCCATGACACGCGCCAGAACTTTAATAAATGTCAAATCTTGCTCAGTCTCACTCATCTCGCCCTGCTGGTGATAGGCAACCAGACTGGACAAAAGACTGTGATATGACCCCATATCTTCCTTAGACAGCCCTTTGTGATTCATTCTCTTCTCTTTCCGACTAAATCCAAAATGAACCAACTCTTGAAGATAGGCAGATTCCTTACTTTCACTTTCGTTAAACAGACTTGGAGCCGACAAGACCAACTGCTTACGAGCAGAATTGACCAAGGAAAGCATAGTATAGCGATTTTTTTTGAGATTTTCACTGCTGGCAATCAGTAATTGCGCTCCCTCTTCAGTCGCTTGGTTTAAGTTTTGTCTCTCTTCATCTGTCAATAGACTGGTGTTTTGCGCAATTTTTGGTAAATTGTCCTGAGTCAGTCCAATGGCGTAGACAAAGTCAGCTGTCAGAGGGGCAATCAAATCATAGCTCTGCACCAGAACGGTATCTACTGTCGCTGGAATAGTACGGTATTGAGATAGGCTCATCCCAGAATGGAGCAAGGCTAGGAAGTCCTCCAGACTAACTTGTGAACCAGCAAAAACAGTCGCAAATTGTTCTAAAACATGACAGAATGCCTTCCAAACTTCAGCTTGTCTTTCTTGTTCAAGAGCTTCCATGCTAGCTGTCAAATCTTGCAACTGCTTGGTTACCGCTCCTTCTTTCAGAAATCTATTCCACTTTTGCAAGAGATTTTCAGCTTTCTGTTTTCGACTGGCAAAGAGAGTCTCAAGAGGGGCTAATATACGCAAACGAAGGGCATTTAAACGAACTAAATTGAATTTTCCATGGTGGGATTTTGTGAAAGTTTGCTGAAAGGCTGGTAAGGCATTGATACCAAGATAGCGGATATATTGCTCAAAAGCATCAATATCAGCCTGACTAAGGTCGGTATACAAACCTGTTCTGAGAAGGTTAATCAAATCCTCCTGGCGGAAACGATAGCGTTTCAAAGCCAAGATAGACTCGACAAACTGTGTCAAAGGATGGTGCGCCACGGATTCGCTTTTACCAAGATAGAAAGGAATCTGATACTGGTCAAAAATGGTCTTTAAAGATAATTGATAAGAAGCTACATCACCTAAAAGTATACGGAAATGCTTGTAACTCAGGTCTGGATTTTCATGTAATTTCTGACGAATGCTACGGGCTACTAGCTCCAACTCCTCCTTTTGTGTCAAACAAGACCAGAATTGTAAGTTTTCTCGATCATTCTCATCGACATCCAATGTTAATTCTGAAAAGTCATAAGAAGACTCCAGCAAACGAGAGGCCTTGTCAAAACTATCCATCTGCTCATGAGTTTGAGAACAATCCAGAGCAGGTGTTTGGTATTTAGAGGCCAGATGATGGAGAAACTCCACACTGGCTTGATAGAGATTGCCTTCAGCGAATGGACTGGTATAGGCCTTCTTACTAGCATAAGCCCCGATAACAATCTCAACCCCCTTGCCATGAAGTAAGTCCACAATCCGCTCTTCCTCAGCAGAAAAACGAGTAAATCCATCAATAATCAAGGCGATTTGAGTAAAATCACTATTAACTTTGTTATTTTCAATAGCCTCAATCAAATGGGACAACTGACTTCCTTGAGCCAACTGGCCTTGATTGAGATAAGCAGTTACTTTCTCAAAAATCAAGAGTAAATCGACCCTCTTGTCCTCATCCGTCAAACTCTCCAAGTCCAAAAAACTCATCTGAGCAGTCGTCATCTCGTGATACAGTTCAATCAACTGCTGAATAAATTGAGGATCCTGCTTAATCGCACCATAAACACGCAAGTCCTTGGGGTCAAGTTCCGCAAGGCATTTATAAAAGGCCATCCCAAGACCGATATCATCAAGACTGGTCTTGGCAGGCAGGTCATTCAAGACCAGATAACGAGCCATTTGTGCAAAGCGCGTAACAGTAATCGCAAAAGAAGCCTGCTGGGACAAGCATTCCAGCACGGCGCGTTCCTTTTCAAAAGAAAGAGAGTTGGGGGCGATGTAGAAGACTCGCTTGCCAGCAGCAACTAGCTCTTCCGCCTCTCTGGTTAGAATTTCTGTCAAAGAAGTCCGAATATCAGTATAAAGTAATTTCATCTCAGCCTCGTTGGAATTTTTCATTGCCTTTTATTATACCATGATTAGCCCGAAGATTCCTCCTCCTTTTCTCTAAAATATGCTATAATAATACCAAAAGATAAAGAAGGAAAATCTATGATTAAACTACTAGCCTTGGATATGGACGGAACCCTCCTCAATGAAGCCAAGGAAATCCCACAAGCTCACATTACTGCCATTCACCAAGCTATTGAAAAAGGTGTCCAATTGGTTCTCTGTACAGGTCGTCCCCTTTTCGGCGTCCTCCCCTACTATCAAAAACTGGGACTTGACCTCCAGAATGAGTATGTTATTGTTAACAACGGTTGCTCAACTCACCAGACCAGTGACTGGGGGCTAGTCGACTGGCAAGAACTCAGTCCATCTGACATCGAATACCTCTATGACCTAGCAGAAAAAAGTGATGTTCAGTTGACTCTTTTTGATGAGGAACATTATTTTGTCCTCGGTGGCAAGCCCAATGAAATCATTCAAAATGATGCCAAGCTAGTCTTTTCAGACCTGACTGAAATTTCTCTTGAAGAAGCGACCAGTGGCAAGTACCGTATGTTCCAAGGTATGTTTTTGGGGACAGAAAGCCAAACAGACGATTTTGAGCAGCGTTTTGTTGGGGAACTCTGTCAACGATTTAGCGGAGTTCGTTCGCAGCCTGTTATTTATGAAGCCATGCCACTTGGAACGACAAAGGCTACTGCTCTTTCTCGACTAGCAGCGATTTTGAAGATCGAGCCCTCAGAAATTATGGCCATGGGCGATGCCAATAACGATATCGAAATGCTCCAGTTTGCAGGACTTGGCATTGCAATGGGAAATGCCAGCGATTATGTCAAATCCCTAGCTGACGACGTTACAGCCAGCAACGAAGAAGATGGCGTCGCCCGCGCGATTGAAAAATATATTTTATAATTAAGAAGCCCAGTTCATGTTAACTGGGTTTTGATATTTAAGAATTCCTAAAACTTTAGAAACTCTTTAGAAATGCTTGAGCTTTCTTTGATTTCTATGCTTTATACTAAAGTTAGAAAAATAAATCAAAAGGAGAAAATCATGAAAACAGTACTCGAAATTCATGGACTGACCAAACAATTCGGCCAACAAGCTATTCTTCAAGATCTTAGTCTAACCATAAAAGAGGGAGATATTTATGGTCTAATTGGAAAAAACGGAGCAGGTAAAACTACTCTTATCAAAATCATTACACAACTACT
>NZ_CAJZDT010000145.1:0-3953 GCF_915066115.1 uncultured Streptococcus sp.
GGAGGACAAAAAAACAGCCTCTATGGACTGTTTCTTATTTAGCAAGTTTAGCTGAAAGACGAGCTTTATCGCGGCTTGCTTTGTTTTTGTGAATCAAACCTTTAGTTTCTGCTTTATCGATAGCTGAGCTAGCAGCACGGAAAAGTTCTTCAGATGGGTTTGCTTCGAAAGCTTTGATAGCAGTACGCATAGCTGATTTTTGAGCTGAGTTCTTTTCGTTTTGTTTAACGTTCAATTCAGCGCGTTTGATAGCTGATTTAATGTTTGCCAATGTTCTTACCTCCATATTTACTAACTATACCATTATATCTGAAAACTTACATTTTGACAAGGGAAAATTATTTTTTTAAGTAAATTTCATCGATTTCATGGTTTTTTGTTTTATGAAGAATCACTTCTGCACGATTTCTGGTCGGTTCAATATAATTTTGTAAATTTGTGAGATTGATACTGGTCCAGACCTGATGAGCAAAGGATTCTACTTCCCCAATCGGCATTTGAGTAAAGCGATAGTAATAGCTATCAGGGTCGTTTTGGGCTAGGCTCAGCATTTTCAAGAAACGGTCCAGATACCAACTCTCGATGTCATCGACTGCAGCATCAACATAGATGGAAAAGTCAAAGAAGTCAGTGATATAGAGACGCTCGTTTTGTGGATTTTGAAAGACATTTATTCCCTCAACAATGACAAAATCAGCAGCTTTGACGCTTTGCTTTTCCTCAGGTACGATGTCGTAGACTTCATGAGAATAGACAGGAATATCTACATCTTGTCCATTTTTGATGTGGTCCAGGAAGTTGAGAAGAGCTTCCATATCATAGCTTTCAGGAAATCCCTTGCGATTTAAAATCCCTTGTTCAATCAAGGTCTGGTTGGGATAGAGAAAGCCGTCAGTTGTCACCAACTCAACCCTAGCATCTGTAAGGGTACGGGACAGTAGGATTTGAAGTAGGCGACTGGTTGTGGATTTTCCAACAGCAACACTCCCAGAAACCCCAATGATAAAAGGCTGGGCTTTGCTTTCACATTGAAGGAAAATTCCTTTGGAAAAGGCCAAATCATCCTTGGTACGCTTGTAAATCTGGATGAGATGGGCTAGGGGAAGATAGACATCGGTAACATCCTGTAAGCTAATCTGGTCATTAAAACTCTTGATGGATTCTAATTCCTCTTCTGTCAAAGGAGGTGTTGTCTTTCGATGTAAAGATTGCCAAGTCTGGCGACTGATTTTTTCAAAATGTAACAATTCGTTGGTCATTTGTTTTCCCCTAGATATTTTGTTTATCATACCATAAAAAGCTAAAAAAATAAAGCGGTTTCTTGATGATAGTAAGCCAATATCGTATAATAGAGGTAGATAGAGGCTGAACAATTTATTGATGAAGTAGGAGATAGTTTCTACCGATTTATAAGCTTATAAAGGGGGCTTTTTAGTTCACAACTGATAGGAGGTGTACTATGAAAATCTTAAAACGTTACATATTGGAACTCTGTTTTATTTTAAGTTTTGCACTACCTTTTATAAAAGGGGCGAATGCGGATAATGGTAGACGCTTTGTGGAAACCTATTACGGTTTTACTTTTTTGATGGAACATGCTATTGTAACAGCTATTTTTATCTGTTCGCTCTTGATTGCTTGGCTACTCAAAAAACGGTGGACGAAACGGCTTGCTGCTGGAAGTTATGTCTTTTTAGTTCTATGGATTGCTACAGAGGGTTATTTCTTCCGCATGTCACTAGAAGATTTAATCCGACTTTGGACAAGTTTGGAAATTCTGACAAAAACGTATCAGTTGGGCTTTTATCTAAACATCTTGTTGGGAATCTTGTTGGTAATGAAGCATTTGAAGGTAAAGAAATAAAAATGTGCCAGACTATAGACTATGAGATATCTAGTCCTACGTGCTTTGTTATTCGGTTATAAAAGTTAAAAGAGATTGAAGAAAAAGTCTTGTTTACTAGCTTTCTTCAGTCTTTTTCGTTTTATGATCAATTTGTAAACGATTTACAATTTAAGTCAAATTATGGTAAAATAGTTTCATGAGTAAAATGTATTATGCAGAGAATCCTGACGCTGCTCACGACATTCATGAGTTGAGAGTGGACTTGTTGGGAGAAAAAATGACCTTTTTGACGGATGCGGGTGTTTTTAGCAAGAAAATGATTGACTTTGGGAGTCAACTCTTGCTCAAGTGTCTTGAGGTCAACCAAGGAGAAACTGTTCTTGATGTAGGCTGTGGTTACGGACCTTTGGGCTTGTCTTTAGCTAAGGCTTATGGAGTTCAGTCGACCATGGTCGATATCAATAATCGTGCCTTGGATTTGGCGCGACAAAATGCTGAACGAAATAAAATAGAAGCGACGATTTTCCAGTCCAACATCTATGAACAAGTTGAAGGACATTTTGACCATGTCATTTCCAATCCTCCTATCCGTGCAGGCAAGCAAGTGGTTCATGAAATCATTGAGAAAAGTAAAGATTTTTTGGAAACTGGTGGGGATTTAACAATCGTTATTCAGAAGAAACAAGGGGCTCCAAGTGCCAAGTCCAAGATGGAAGATGTGTTTGGTAATTGTGAGATTGTCAAAAAAGATAAGGGATACTATATCCTTAGAAGTGTGAACGAATGAGAGCAGTTGATTTAATCCAAAAGAAACGAGATGGTCAAGAACTGACTTCGAGTGAAATTGAATGGCTAGTTGAAGGCTATGTATCAGGAACTGTTCCTGATTATCAGATGTCTGCCTTTGCTATGGCTGTCTATTTCAAAGGAATGACGACACGAGAAATCTCAGATTTGACTATGAATATGGTTAAGACAGGTCAAGAGTTTGATTTATCAGCTATTGATGGGGTTAAGGTTGACAAGCATTCTACGGGTGGTGTTGGTGATAAGGTAACCTTGATTTTGGCTCCTCTTGTTGCTAGCTTTGGTGTGCCTGTAGCCAAAATGAGTGGTCGTGGTCTTGGCCATACGGGTGGAACAATTGATAAATTGGAGTCCATTAAGGGCTATCAAGTAGAACGTAGTCAAGAGGATTTTATTCGTCAAGTACAGGACATTGGTGTATCTGTCATTGGGCAATCAGACCAGCTGGTCAAAGCGGATAAGCTTCTCTACGCCCTACGTGATGTGACCGCAACTGTTGACACGATTCCTTTGATTGCTAGTTCGGTGATGAGCAAGAAAATTGCGGCAGGGGCGGATGCTATTCTGCTAGACGTGACTGTCGGTGAGGGTGCCTTCATGAAGACGGTTGATGAGGCGCGTGAATTGGCTCAAACCATGGTGGAACTTGGTAAGGCAGTTGGTCGAAAGACGGTAGCAGTCATTACGGATATGAGTCAGCCCTTGGGACGAGCAATTGGAAATCGCCTCGAAATTCTTGAAGCACTGGAGACTTTACAAGGTCAAGGTCGTCAGGATATTACCCATTTTATATGCGAATTGGCTCAAATTATGCTTGGTTTAGCAAATGTAAACAAGACAGTTGAAGAAGTTCACCAACATCTTGAGAATGGTCAAGCGCTGGCTAAGTTTGAGGAAATGGTCCAAGCCCAAGGTGGAGACTTGGAAGACCTCTATCGTCCTGTCAATGTTACCCATGTGGTGGAAATCCCTGCCCAGGAAACGGGTGTCATTTCAGCTCTTCCAGCTATGGAATTTGGGCTTTATGCCATGAGACTGGGAGCTGGTCGTGCAGTCAAGTCTGATGCCTTGGACTATGAGACAGGAATTGTTTTTGAAAAGAAAGTTGGAGATTCCGTTCAAAAGGGAGAAATTGTTGCAAAAGTATACACAAATGGAAAAATTTCTCCTCAGCTAGTTACAGATTTTCAAAAATATGTTAAAATAAATGATAGTGTGCAAAGTTTACGAGAAATCATAGAAATAATCTCATAAACTGCAGGAGAATCCGAATATGAAATTAAATAAATATATCGATCAT
>NZ_CAJZDT010000146.1:0-3935 GCF_915066115.1 uncultured Streptococcus sp.
CAAGCTGATGAGGAAAATGCTAGTAAAGAGGAGTTGAAACCAGTTAAGTCCGAAACGTTTTGATAGGGGCTTACGAAATCCCCAGATACTAGTAAAATACGAGAATGGATATGGAAGCATAGGCATCTTTCTAAAAGTGTTTTCTATATGAGTATTATTATATAGAGAAATGTGCTTTATTTCAAGTCTAGGAGACAAATTGCTTGCTACAAGGATATTTTTATAGTCACAAGCTCCAAAATGAAAAAGGGTGGCGGGGATAAATTATCCCTTGTCGCCACCACTTGTAAGTCCTGAAACAAAGTTCTTTTGTAGGAAGAAGAAGAGAATACAGATTGGAAGGGCAATGAGGATAGCACCTGCTGAGAAGTAGGCAATCTTCAAGTTTTTCACATTGTTAACGAAGGTTTGGAGACCTACGGCAACAGTAAAGTATTCTTTCTCACGAAGTAAGAAACTAGAGAGGATGTAGTCCCCGAAAGGTCCCATGAAGGCCCAGAGAGCTTGTACGGCAACCATTGGGCGAACCAGTGGAAGAACAATTTGCCAGAAGCGGCGGAAGTGTCCTGCACCGTCTAGTTTTGCAGATTCGTCTAGAGACATTGGCACTGTATCGAAGTAGCCTTTCATGAGCCAAGCATTCATCGGGATACCTCCACCAACATAAAGGAAGATGAGGAACCAGCTGTGGTTAAGGGCGTTCAACATAAGCGCCATAACGAAGAAGGCTGTCAAAGCGGCCATGGTTGGCACCATTTGGATAATCAAGAAGAAGACCAAACTTTGTTTACGAGCCAAGAAGTTGTAACGGCTGTAGGCATAACCAGCAAGTACGATGATACTTGTTTGAACTGCCATGGTAACCAAGGCGATGATCAAGGTATTGAGATACCATGTACCGTATAGGGTTTCAGTAAAGAGTCCTTTAAAGTTATCAAAATTGAAGTTGATGTTAGTATCGAGTTTAAAGGCTGCGACGTTACCTGCTTTAAAGGCTGACATGATGGTAATCAATAGTGGATAGATGATGACAATTGATAGGCCGATCAAGTAGAGATAAGTAAGGGTTTGAGTCAGTCTACGTTTGAGTTTAATTGAGTTATTCATCTTAGACGTCCTCCATATCAAATGCGTGTAGTTTCTTGAATGCGATCATAGAGATTGAGATGACAATGATAGAGATAATCAAGGTAACAGCTGCCGCCATTGAGTATTGAGGAGATGTACCTGTTGTCAAACGGTAGATCCATGAGATCAAGATATCGGTTGAACCAGCTCCACCACCGACACTACCAGGTCCTCCAGCGTTGAAGAGGTACATGATAGAGAAGTTGTTAAAGTTGAAGGTGTATTGACTGATCAAAGTTGGTGCCGCAACAGCCAAGATCATTGGGAAAGTGATGTTACGGAATTTTTGCCAAGCATTGGCACCGTCAATATAAGCTGCTTCGTAAAGGTCATTAGGAATAGATTGTAAGATACCCAAAGTCAAAACGTAGATGTATGGGAATCCAAGCCAACCTTGCATCATAATCAAGGCAACCTTAGTCCAAGTTGGGTCTGTTTTCCAAGGAATAAGAGCACCATCAAGGAAAGGAAGGAATTTAGCCAAGATTGGCAATACTTGAGTGTTGATAGCTCCGACACTATCGTTAAACATGTTTGAGAATGTCAAGATAGTGATGAAAGCTGGAACAGCCCAAGGAAGAAGGAAAATAACACCAAAGATACGTTTTCCTTTGATAAATGGTTGGTTAGCAATGATAGCGGTGAAAATACCGATGACGATCTGTAAAGTAGAAGCTGCCAAAGCCCAGATGATGGTCCAAGAAAGAACGGCACCAAAGGCAGAACGGAAGGTACTCAAGCTCCAGATGTTTGTGAAGTTAGTTAGACCAACCCAGTCCAACAATTTGTTTGGTGGCAAGTGTTGGAAGTCATAGTTTGTGAAGGCGATCATCAAGGTTACGATAACTGGGAAGATAATCGCGAAGGTCATGGCAACATAAGATGGAATGATCAAGAGGTAAGGGAAGCCATTTTCATAAATCCCTTTGATCATGTCTTTGAAGGTACGTGGAACGGGAATTCCATTGTTAATACGTTTTGCAATTGTATGTGCATCTTTGATATTTGCGAAATAAAAGAGTACATAAACGACTACAAAGATTAAATGGAAGGCACCACGAATCAGCATAAAGAGGGAATTATCACGACCTGGCTTGTCACCAAGAGTGATGAGATTGCTCAATTCAGGGGCTGCAAGTGTTAGGAAGTAAAGGACGAATACAAGGGTTACACCAAGGAAGATAAAACCTTTTGCTTTTTGTTTATTGTAAATCTGTCCTAACCCAGGAATGATAGACAGCAGGGCTGCTTTACTAGGTTGTTGCTTTTCCATAATAACTCCTTTCATAGAATACTGGTTTTTAGATAAAACCTAAACTATTTATGTTTCTATTGATAAATTCAAAGGGGGATTTGAATTCCACCCCCCTTGAACAAATTTTTTTATTCACCAAATTTTTGTTTGATTGTTTCTTTGATCAATGTTACAGCATCGTTAGCAGCTGTTTTCGCATCTTTCTTACCACTTACAGCATCGAAGAGCATATTTTTCGCTGGATCCCAAACTGCAGACATTTGAGAGATGTTTGGCATTGGTTGAGCGTTCTTGAACTGTTTGATAACAGCTGTTGTCAACTCATCGTTTTTACCTTCAGCGTATGAACGAGCCTCAGTGTTAGCTGGGATTTCGTTAGTTTTATCGTATAATACTTTTTGTTGTTCAGTTGAAACAAGGAAGTCTACAAATTTTTGAGAAGCTTCAAGGTTCTTAGTGGCTTGAGGGATGACCCAAGCTTTACCACCACCGAAGGCAGCATATTCTTTTCCATTTGGAAGAGTAGGGATAGTCGCAACACCGTAGTTTACTTTAGCATCTTTAAAGGCTTGAGCTTTCCAAGGTCCGTCGATGATAGCAGCTGTTTTACCTTCTTGGAAATGAGTTTGAATTAAGTTTCCAGAACCTTCTGTATCTTGCATACCTTTAGGCCATTTTTCATACCAAGATTTAGCGTAGTTGATACCTGTAATTGAACCTTCGTTTGCAAGACCGATATCTTTAGGATTTTTACCGTTATCGCCAAATACATAAGCTCCGTTACCAGCAAGAAGTCCGTATGCATAGTAGAAGTTTGTCCAGTCAGCTAGGAAGGCAGTAGTTTTGCCGTCTTCACCAGCGAAGGCATATTTGCTATCTTTAGCAAGGTTTTCTAAGTCAGCAAAAGTTTTTGGAGCTTCTTTTATCAAGTCTTTGTTGTAGTACATAACTAGTGACTCGATAACGGCTGGAGCACCGTAAACTTTACCGTCAGCAGCTGTTACAAGAGATTTAGTTTTATCATCTGTTTTAGCGCCGTCGCTCAATTTAACTTCTGAAAGTTGTCCGTCAGTACCAAGGCTACCTACGCGGTCGTATGGTGCCATCATAACGTCAGCAGCTTGACCTGATTGGTTATCAAGTGAAAGTTTGTCAAGTCCACCAAGTTGGTCACCAGATTTGATGTTAACTTTTGTACCTGATTCTTTTTCATAAGCTTTAGCAACTTCTTCAATATAGCTCTTATATCCCTCGTCTACATATACAGTGAGTTCTTTCGCTTCAGATGAACCAGCATCAGCAGCTTTTTCAGCAGGTTTGCTTCCGCAAGCTACCAAAAGCAAGCTAGCGAGTGTAACAGTTCCAAGCACAGCAGCGCTCTTCATGAATTTAGATGACATAGTGTATTCCTCCTAAAGAATAACAAATTTTATAATGAGGAAACGCAAACGTTTTCCTTTATGGGACTAGTATAGCACAATCAGAAAGCGGTTGCAAGTGTTTTTTGTAAAAATTTTAAAAAAATTTCACGAAAAGGGTAAGCGTTTTATTT
>NZ_CAJZDT010000147.1:0-3881 GCF_915066115.1 uncultured Streptococcus sp.
GTAAAATTATCTATAAAGCGTCTCTTACTTAACTTAGGCCCCTGTAGTTTTCTATATTCTTCGATATAAATTGTAGATACTTTAACAATTTCACTTTCTCCGAAAATAATAGCTTTTAAAAATACTATACCAATACTTAGACAAAATGAAACTATTCCAACAATAAGAACAATAGATAAATTTTTATACAAATAATACGATATTACGGTATCAACTACGACAATATAGAAAAGGTACACTGTAATAAATATTCCAGATCTTCCATCATCACTTTCATCAACACTCATTTCTGGGAGTAAAAAAATTAAAATTACAACAGTCAACCAATAAGCCGATAACAAAGAGAATCCAGTAGATTGTTCGATAAAACTTTTATATCCAGAGTAAACGAAAAATAGCTGAAGTAATAACATCGCATACTGAAATAAATAAAACCATATTTTAGCTAAAGTTATAGACGAAATATTTTGTTCTACTTTTATATCTAGTAATCGTTTAGAAATTTGTATCCGATGAGCTAGTTCTTTTAAATCCTCTATTTGAAGTCTTTGAGAAGCAAGTTTATCCTCTATCATTTCTATTTGGTACCATACATACCCATCATCTTCTATCCACTGATATTTTCCAAAAGTTTTTATTTTTCGTCCATACGGATTAATTTTTTGAGAAATTTTAAAAAGTAGTTTTTCTAAATCTGGATTAGTAATCCCTTTATCTACCAGTTCATCAGCATAAACAAATAGTTCTTTAAAGTTTTCTTGTTTATTTTCATACACATACTTACGATATTCCTCTTTTTTCTTTTGGAAATAAGCATACAAACCCGAAATTATCCCTGTTATTATAGCAGGCGTTGCTAATTGTTTCAGTATTTCATACATTATACTTTATCGCCCCTTCACCCCACTAACTCACTTCTTAGATAAGCATCAACCATACGCTCAGTCGCCACTACTGAATCAATATGAGTACGCTCATAAGAATGGCTAGACTCGATACCAGCACCGAGAAGAGCATGCTTGACCTCTGCCCCTGCAGACATGGCCGCTGAAGCGTCCGATCCATAAAATGGATAGATATCCAACTTAAATGGAATATCTTGCTCTTTCGCCAAAGCAACCAAATGTTGACGGAAATCATAGTGATAAGGTCCTGAAGCATCCTTTACACAGATAGATACTGTGTACTCATCTGTCTGCTGGTCATCGCCCATAGCTCCCATATCCACAGCTAGATATTCTACTACCTGAGCAGGAATATTAGAATTAGCACCGTGTCCCACTTCTTCAAAGACTGAAAAAGCAAAATGGGTTGTTACTGGCAACTCAATCTTCTCTTCCTTATAAATACGAAGCAGGTTAAGCAAAATCGCTGCGCTTACCTTGTCATCCAAATGACGAGACTTGATAAAACCTGTATCCGTCACAACAGTTCGTGGGTCAAAACTGATAAAATCACCAACCTCAATGCCAAAGGCACGAGTTTCTTTTTCATTGGTTACTTTTGCATCCAAACGCACTTCCATATTGTCCTGCGTGCGTTCTGCAGTCCCAGCATCCTTGTAGACATGACAAGAAGTCTGGTGAATGAGGATGGTACCTGATACTTTTTGACCTGTGCTAGCCACATGAACAGTACAGTTTTCTCCCTCAATCATATTCCAAGGAAAACCACCGATACGGTCCAATTTGAGACGGCCGTCTGGTTTGACAGCACGGACAATAGCACCCAACGTATCTACATGGGCAGTCACATAGCGATGCTCTTCATCATTTTGCCCTTTGATAGTTACATTGACACCGCCCTTGGCTGTGCGAACCGGTTGGTAACCGAAACCTTCTAGAGTCTTGACTAAATAGTCTGAAATCTCACGAGTGAAACCCGTTGGCGACGCAATGGCTGTCAGTTCTTTGATATATTCTACTGTTTGATTCATTTCTTCACCTCTTTTGCTACCTATTATAACACATTTATCATCGGATAAAAAAAGAAAATCACTTCTGTAGACTTGGCTACAAAAGTGATTTTAGTGATTATTCCATTTCAAAAACATCACTTTCTTGCTTGTTTGGTAGAACCAATGAGAGCAAGATTCCGACAATGGCTGGCACCAACCATGGGAGTGATGCCTTAGCAAAAGGAAGAGCGCTGACAAGATTTGCAAGGAACTCAACCTTAAATGAGCTTCCTAGTACGCTTGCAATAGCAATAGCTGTAACAACAGCAATTGTCAACTGCATACCTGGTTTTGAAAGGGCAACAAATTTGTTGACAATGACAATCATAACGATGGCAATGGTGATTGGGTACAAGATAACCAGTACTGGAATGGAGTACTTGATAATCGCATCAAGACCCAAATTAGCAATGGCAAATCCAATCAAGGTAAAGGCTGTCGCATAAACCTTGTAGCTGATTTGTGGGAAACGTTCATTAAAGAACTCAGCTGTTGACACAATCAAACCAACCGTTGTTGTGAAGCAGGTTACGGTAACCATAGCTGCAAGGAAGAGTTGGGCTGTTGAGCCAAAGATTTCTTGAGTGGCTTGTGACAAGATGTAAACACCTGGTGTTCCACCCTTCATCGCTTCAGCTGGTACTGGGAAATGATTCCCAAGGAAACCTAAACCGATGTAAAGAGCGCTGAAGGCAAGGGCAACAACGATACCAACCACCCAAATAGTTGAAATGTATTCTTTCTTACTTGAAAATCCAAGTTGTTTCAAGGTTTGAACTGCGATTACGCTAAAGGCAACTGAAGCAAGGGCGTCCAAGGTATTGTAACCTTCTAGGAATCCTGTACCAAAGGCAGAAGCTTGATAAGCATCTGAAGCAACTTGAGGACTTGTTCCACCATATTTGAAAGCTCCTAGAACAACCAAGATGACAATCAAAATCGCAAAAACTGGCGTTAAAATACGGCCGATACGATCCAAGATTTTTGATGGATTAAGCGAAATCAAATAGGCTGCTGCAAAATACAGAACAGTAAAGACAATCAAACCAAGACCTTTATTTGCATCCGACAAAAGGGGGCTAATCCCTACTTCGTAAGCTGTTGTAGCAGTACGTGGGATAGCAAAGAATGGACCGATTGACAAGTAAAGAACTGAGAGGTAAAGAGTCGCAAACCAAGGCGCTATCTTTGTTGAAATCTCGTAGATATATCCTTTAGGATTTAGCGTTCCAATAATAAGAGTCAAGACGGCGATACCGACGCCTGAAAAGACAAAACCTGCGATGGCAGGAAGAAAATGTTCTCCAGATAGAGCACCTAGAGAAGGCGGAAAAATCAAGTTCCCCGCACCAAAAAATATTCCAAACAGGAGTAAACCTGTTAAGGCACCTTTTTTAGCCATGAAAATCTCCTTCATATTTATAAAATACTGACCTAGTATATCATGAATAGCAGTATGAAAAAAGCTTCACGAAGTAAATATTGAATGTTTTCAAGATTCTCAAAAATGAGAATTGTCTAAAAATAAAATTCTCCTACCCAGTCCACACCAAGTAGGAGAAAATTGTAATGTTTAAAGTTCTTCAAAGGCTAACATGCCACCCTGAACATTGATAACTTCATAACCCTGTTCAGCTAGGAATTGACAAGCACGCGTCGATCTCATCCCAGATTTACAAATAACATAATGTAACTGGTCCTTGTCCAACTGATCATAAGTATCAGCTAATTGACTAAGTGGCAGGTTATGAGCGCCTTCTAAATGAAGAGCGTCAAACTCATCCACTTCTCTCACGTCCACTAGAGAAAGTTGGTCGTTTTGATAAAGCTGGTAAAATGCGTCAAAGGCTATTTCTTTCATTCTTTTTCTCCTAATACTCTTCGAAAATCAAATTCAAACCACGTCAGCGTCGCCTTACCGTAC
>NZ_CAJZDT010000148.1:0-3809 GCF_915066115.1 uncultured Streptococcus sp.
CTAGGCGTTATTTACTAGCATTTGGCTTCTTTATGGAATGGCGCTCGATGAGCCATCCCACAAACCACCCTATTGCTAGCAAGTAATTTTCAAAAGCACCGATAGCATTTACAGGAGAGTGATACTCCATATAATTGAGTAAGTGATTTGTTCCTATTCCAATTCCGCCAATAATGAGAGCAAGAAGTGCGATTCGTAGATAGAACCAATCGTATTTAATATTGATAGCGAGAATAATAATCAATACAGCTAAATTCCATATTCCAATTTCTCGTTGCCAACCAGCAGATATTCCGTACCCGGAGTGGCTTCCCATGTATGATGGAAAGAAAATTTGTAGTATAGAAGCGCCTAACATAGCGATGATGACTAAGACAAATAGCAATCGTACAAATTTGTTCATTTATTCTCCTTGTCTCATTCTCGTTTTAAAAGTAGAAAAAAGTGTTTAAAGAGTAAATTACTCACTTTCTTTCAACTTGGCCAATTCCTGTGCAAGGAGTTTAAGGGCAACTTGTGGGTTGGCTTGGCCTTTGGTTGCTTTCATAAGGAATCCTGTAAATGCCTTATCTGCGTTACGTTTACCTGACTTGAAGTCGGCAACAGCCGCTTCGTTATCGGCAAAGACTTGGTGGATGATTGGGATCAGGATTTCAGGGTCTGAGATTTGAACCATACCTGCTTTTTCCACGTATTCACGCGCGCCACCGCCATTTTTAGCCAGGTGGACAAAGACTTTCTTGGCAATCTTAGAAGAAATCGTGCCGTCTTCGATGATGGCAATCATTTCAACCAAGTTTTCTGGTGTCAATTCGATTTGTTCCAGTGTCTTGCCTTCAGAGTTTAAGAACTGAGCGACTTCCCCTTGGAGCCAGTTAGAGACTTGCTTGGCATCACCACCGAGAGCAACAGCTTTTTCAAAGAAGTCAGAAGTGACTTTATTTGCAGTTAACTGGCTAGCATCGTAGTCTGACAAGCCAAGGTCAGAGACGTAGCGTGCACGGCGTTCCTTTGGAAACTCTGGCAACTCTGTCCGCATTTCCTCGATCCACTCGTCTGAGATTTCAAAGAGGGGTAGGTCTGGTTCTGGGAAGTAGCGGTAGTCTGCAGCACCTTCCTTGACACGCATGAGGATAGTTGCCTTGTTGGCTTCATCGTAGCGACGTGTTTCTTGGCGGATTTGACCACCTGAGCGAAGGATTTCAGCTTGACGTTGAACTTCGTATTCAAGACCTTTGCGAACGTTTGAGAAGGAGTTGAGGTTTTTCAACTCAGTCTTCGTACCGAATTTCTCTTGACCATAAGGACGAAGAGAGATGTTGGCATCCACACGCATAGAACCTTCTTCCATCTTAACGTCAGAAATGCCAGCGTACTGGATGACCTCCTTGAGGGCAGTTAGGTAAGCATAGGCTTCTTCTGGCGAACGCATGTCAGCTTCAGATACAATTTCGATCAATGGCACCCCTTGGCGGTTGAGGTCAACGTAAGAGTAGCCATCTGTACCGTGGGTGTTTTTACCAGCGTCTTCTTCTAGGTGGGCGCGTTCGATACCGATTTTCTTAGTCGTACCGTCTTCTAGCTCGACTTCAATCCAGCCATTATAACCGATTGGCTCATCAAACTGAGAAATTTGGTAGGCTTTTGGATTATCAGGGTAGAAGTAGTTCTTGCGGTCAAAGTGCATCTTTTTGTGGATGTCCATGTTGAGGGCAAGAGCAGCCTTGATACCGGCATCGACAACACCTTTGTTGAGAACCGGAAGTACTCCTGGGAAAGACCAGTCAATCACGTTAGTGTTGGCATTTTGGTCATTTCCGAAGTGGGCAGAAGTAGGTGAGAAGATTTTTGAATTGGTGTTGAGCTCTACGTGGACTTCAAGTCCAATGACTGTTTCAAAGTTCATTAGTTATCACCTCCAAAAATCACGGGTTGTTGTTTGTGGTAGTCTGTTGTCGCCTCAAAAGCAGCAGCAGCTTGGTAAATGGTTTCCTCAGAGTACTTAGGACCAATCAATTGGAGTCCGACAGGTAGACCTTGAGAGAATCCAGCTGGAATCGAAATTCCTGGGAGACCAGCTAAGTTGACTGGGATGGTCAAGAGGTCAGCCAAGTACATGGCAACGGGGTCATGGTTGAGGGAGTCCAAATCATAGGCAACGCTTGGAGCAGTTGGTCCCAAAATCAAGTCGTAATCCGCAAAGACGTTTTCGAAATCTTGAATGATAAGGGTACGGACTTGACCAGCTTTCTTATAGTAGGCATCATAGTAACCTGATGAAAGGCTGAAAGTACCTAGCATGATACGGCGTTTTACCTCTTCACCGAAACCTTGGCTACGGCTGTTTACATAGATTTCATCAAGGTTGGTCGCATCCTCTGCACGATAGCCGTAACGGATACCGTCAAAGCGTTGCAAGTTTGATGAAGCTTCAGATGAAGCGATAATGTAGTAAACTGCAACACCGTATTTTGAGTGAGGAAGGCTAACTTCTTCGACGATGGCACCGAGTTTCTCGAAGTGTTTAGCGGCATTCAGAATGGTTTCCTTAACCTCTGGGTCAATTCCTTCACCAAGGTATTCCTTAGGTAAAGCAATTTTCATGCCCTTGATGTCTTGACCGATTTTTGAAGTAAAGTCGGCAATGCGGACAGGAGCAGAAGTAGAGTCTTTGGCATCTTCGCTGGCAATCGCATTGAGCAAGAGGGAGTTTTCCTTAACAGTAGGAGCAAAAGGTCCGATTTGGTCTAATGAGCTACCGAAGGCAATGAGACCGAAACGAGAAACTGTTCCGTAGGTTGGTTTGAGACCAACGATTCCGTTGAAGGCAGCAGGTTGGCGGATAGAACCACCAGTATCAGAACCAAGTGACAAGCGAACTTGGCCTGAAGCTACAGCTGCAGCTGAACCACTTGATGACCCACCAGGAACCTTGCTTTGATCCCAAGCATTTTTAGTGGCACCGTAGTGTGAAGTTTCACCTGAACCACCCATAGCAAATTCGTCCATGTTAGTTTTACCTACGACAATCATTCCTGTAGCTTTTGCATTAGCAACGGCTGTCGCATCAAAAATTGGCTCGTAGTTATAGAGCATTTTTGAGGCAGCAGTTGTGAGAATGCCGTCTGTAGAGATGTTATCCTTAACTGCAAGTGGAATTCCTGAAAGGACATTATCAGCATCGATTCCTGCTTCATCAATAGCTTTCGCTTGCGCAAGGGCTTGTTCCTCAGCGACGGTAACAAAAGCGTTGATAGCTGTCTCGCGTGACTTGATATCTTCAAGTGTTGCTTGTGTCAACTCAGTTGCTGAAATTTCCTTAGAAACAAGGAGATTGTGCAAGTCTTCAATGGTTTTATTGTTAAAAGTCATTAGGCATCTCCTCCATCGTCTAGGATAGCTGGTACCTTGATATAGTAGTTGTCTTTTTCAGGTACGTTTTTAAACAAGCGATCGCGGTCTGTTCCTTCTTCGGCCACATCAGGGCGGAGTACAGTCTTGCGGTCAGCCATGGTCGTAGTAGGTGCGACACCAGTTGTGTCTACTTCGCCCAGCAATTCAACCATGTCAACAATCTTAGACAAGGTAGTCGCAAAGGCAGCAGTTTCTTCTTCAGAGAATCTTAATTTTGAAAGATTGGCAACGTGTGTTACCTCTTCTTGCGTAATTTTCATCTTGCATCCTTTCGTGAAATGATGATTTTTAGTCTGTTCTATTTTACCATATTTTCATATAAATAAGGGAGCCAAACTGAAAAGAAATAGAAATTGAAAAATCGTTTTTAATTCGCTATAATAGTTAAACTAGAC
>NZ_CAJZDT010000149.1:0-3768 GCF_915066115.1 uncultured Streptococcus sp.
TTTTGAGCAACCTGCGGCTAGTTTCCTAGTTTGCTCTTTGATTTTCATTGAGTATTAGGAAAAAGGAGATGAATATGAAATTTGGGAAACGTCACTATCGTCCGCAGGTGGATCAGATGGACTGCGGTGTAGCTTCATTGGCCATGGTTTTTGGCTACTATGGTAGTTACTATTCTTTAGCTCACTTGCGAGAATTGGCTAAGACTACCATGGATGGGACGACGGCTTTGGGCTTGGTCAAGGTATCAGAGGAGATTGGCTTTGAGACGCGAGCGATCAAGGCGGATATGACGCTCTTTGACTTGCCAGATTTGACTTTTCCTTTTGTTGCCCATGTGCTTAAGGAAGGAAAATTGCTCCACTACTATGTGGTGACTGGGCAGGATAAGGACAGCATTCATATTGCTGATCCAGATCCCGGGGTGAAATTGACCAAACTGCCACGTGAGCGTTTTGCGGAAGAATGGACGGGAGTGACTCTGTTTATGGCACCTAGTCCAGACTACAAGCCTCATAAGGATCAGAAGAATGGTCTTCTCTCTTTTATCCCTATATTAGTGAAGCAGCGTGGCTTGATTGCCAATATCGTTTTGGCAACACTCTTGGTAACCGTGATTAACATTGTGGGTTCTTATTATCTGCAGTCTATCATTGATACCTATGTGCCAGATCAGATGCGTTCGACGCTGGGGATTATTTCTATTGGGTTGGTCATCGTCTACATACTTCAGCAGATCTTGTCTTATGCTCAGGAGTATCTCTTGCTTGTTTTGGGGCAACGCCTGTCGATTGATGTGATTTTATCCTATATCAAGCATGTGTTTCACCTGCCTATGTCCTTTTTTGCGACACGTCGTACAGGGGAAATCGTGTCTCGTTTTACGGATGCTAACAGTATCATCGATGCGCTGGCTTCGACCATTCTGTCGATTTTCCTAGATGTGTCAACGGTTGTCATTATTTCTCTTGTTTTATTTTCACAAAATACTAATCTCTTTTTTATGACCTTATTGGCACTTCCTATCTATACAGTGATTATCTTTGCCTTTATGAAGCCGTTTGAAAAGATGAATCGAGACACCATGGAAGCCAATGCGGTTCTGTCTTCTTCTATCATTGAGGACATCAACGGTATTGAAACGATCAAGTCCTTGACTAGTGAAAGTTCACGTTATCAAAAGATTGACAAGGAATTTGTGGATTATCTGAAAAAATCCTTTACCTATAGTCGGGCAGAGAGTCAGCAAAAGGCTCTGAAAAAAATTGCCCATCTCTTGCTTAATGTCGGCATTCTCTGGATGGGGGCTGTTCTGGTCATGGATGGCAAGATGAGTTTGGGGCAGTTGATTACCTATAATACCTTGCTTGTTTACTTTACCAATCCTTTGGAAAATATCATCAATCTGCAAACTAAGCTTCAGACAGCGCGGGTTGCCAATAACCGTCTGAATGAGGTTTATCTGGTAGCTTCTGAGTTTGAGGAGAAGAAAACAGTTGAGAATTTGAGCTTGATGAAGGGAGAGATGACTTTCAAGCAGGTTTCCTACAAGTATGGCTATGGTCGAGATGTCTTGTCAGATATCAATTTGACCATTCCCCAAGGCTCTAAGGTGGCTTTTGTGGGAATTTCAGGGTCAGGTAAGACGACATTGGCCAAGATGATGGTTAATTTTTATGATCCAAGTCAGGGAGAGATTAGTCTGGGTGGTGTCAATCTTAATCAGATTGATAAAAAAGCCCTGCGCCAGTACATCAATTATCTGCCTCAACAGCCCTATGTCTTTAACGGAACGATTTTGGAGAATCTACTTTTAGGAGCCAAGGAGGGGACGACACAGGAGGATATCTTACGGGCGGTCGAATTGGCAGAGATTCGGGAGGATATCGAGCGGATGCCACTGAATTACCAGACAGAATTGACTTCGGATGGGGCAGGGATCTCAGGTGGTCAACGTCAGAGAATCGCTCTGGCGCGTGCTCTCTTGACAGATGCACCTGTCTTGATTTTGGATGAGGCGACTAGCAGTTTGGATATTTTGACAGAGAAGCGAATTGTCGATAATCTCATGGCTTTAGACAAGACCTTGATTTTCATTGCTCACCGCTTGACCATTGCAGAGCGGACAGAGAAGGTTGTTGTCTTGGATCAGGGCAAGATTGTCGAAGAAGGAAATCATGCTGATTTGCTTGCACAGGATGGCTTTTATGCCCATTTGGTCAATAGCTAGAAAGAGGAGAGGATGAAACCAGAATTTTTAGAAAGTGCGGAGTTTTATAATCGTCGTTACCATAATTTTTCCAGTCGGGTGATTGTACCCATGTCCCTTCTGTTCGTGTTTTTACTTGGCTTTGCAACTGTTGCAGAGAAGGAGATGAGTTTGTCTACAAGAGCGACTGTCGAGCCTAGTCGTATCCTTGCAAATATCCAGTCAACTAGCAACAATCGCATTCTTGTCAATCATTTGGAAGAAAATAAGTTGGTTAAGAAGGGAGATCTTCTGGTTCAATATCAGGAAGGGGCAGAGGGTGTTCAAGTAGAGGCCTATGCCAGTCAGTTGGACATGCTCAAGGATCAAAAAAAGCAATTGGAGTATTTGCAAAAGAGTCTGCAAGAAGGGGAGAATCACTTTCCAGAGGAGGATAAGTTTGGCTACCAAGCCACCTTTCGCGACTACCTCAGCCAAGCAGGTAGTCTTAGGGCTAGTACATCGCAACAAAATGAGACCATTGCGTCCCAGAATGCAGCAACTAGCCAAACCCAAGCCGAAATCGGCAACCTCATTAGCCAAACAGAGGCTAAAATTCGCGATTACCAGACAGCTAAGTCAGCTATTGAAACAGGTGCTTCCTTGGCCAGTCAGAATCCAGCCTACTCTCTCTACCAGTCCTACAAGTCTCAGGGCGAGGAAAATCTGCAAGCTAAGGTACAAGCAGTTGCGCAGGTTGAAGCACAGCTTTCTCAGTTAGAATCCAGTCTTGCTACTTACCGTGTCCAGTATGCAGGTTCAGGTACCCAGCAAGCCTATGCGTCAGGCTTAAGCAGTCAATTGGAGTCTCTCAAATCCCAACACTTGGCTAAGGTTGGTCAGGAATTGACCCTTCTAGACCAGAAAATTTTGGAGGCAGAGTCAGGTAAGAAGGTTCAGGGAAATCTTTTAGACAAGGGGAAAATTACAGCAAGTGAGGATGGGGTACTTCATCTTAATCCTGAGACCAGTGATTCTACCATGGTTGCAGAGGGAACCCTACTAGCCCAACTCTATCCATCCTTGGAAAAAGAAGGGAAAGCCAAACTTACAGCTTATCTAAGTTCAAAAGATGTAGCAAGGATCAAGGTCGGTGATTCTGTTCGCTATACTACGACTCATGATGCCAAGAATCAACTTTTCCTAGATTCTACTATTACCAGTATTGATGCGACAGCTACCAAGACTGAAAAAGGGAATTTCTTTAAAATTGAGGCGGAGACTAATCTAACTTCGGAGCAGACTGAAAAACTTCGATATGGGGTGGAAGGTCGTCTACAGATGATTACAGGTAAGAAAAGTTACCTGCGTTATTATTTGGATCAATTTTTGAATAAAGAGTAATGTTCGTATTTTTAGAGTTAAATGATTTTAAAACTGTGAGAAAGATACTTCTTGCAGTTTTTTCTTTACGATTTTTAGAGTGAATGTGTTATTTATTCGGTTAAATTCTTGTAATTTTAGGTTTTTTGTGGTAAAATGTGCTCAAGTAATACGAAAGGCGAACTTTAAAATGTCAAAA
>NZ_CAJZDT010000150.1:0-3756 GCF_915066115.1 uncultured Streptococcus sp.
GGAAAGCTTTTACCGTTTGGAATTAACCAAACAGACTGAAAAGAAAACTGAAAAACCAGAGATTCTAGACCTAGACTCTTTTTGGCAGGAAAGCGACTATCCAGAGGGACGCTTGCTAGCGCTCTTAATCCTAGAAATGGGGCTCTTACCGAGTGAGATTTTAGCTCTAAAGGTTGCGGATATCAACCTGGACTTTCAAGTGTTGCGAATCAAGAAGGCTTCCCAACAGAGAATTGTCACCATTCCTACAACTTTGCTTTCAGAATTGGAACCCTTGATGGGCCAGACCTATCTCTTTGAAAGGGGAGGGAAAGCCTATTCTCGTCAGTGGGCCTTTCGTCAGCTAGAATCCTTTGCCAAGGAGAAAGGGTTTCCGGCCTTATCAGCCCAAGCCTTGCGGGAACAGTTTATTCTAAGACAAATAGAAAACAAGGTCGATTTGTACGAAATTGCAAAAAAATTAGGATTAAAAACAGTCCTGACCATAGAAAAATATAGATAATGGATATTAAATTAAAAGATTTTGAAGGACCCCTGGACTTGCTTTTGCACCTGGTTTCTAAGTATCAGATGGATATCTACGATGTGCCCATTACGGAAGTCATCGAACAGTATCTAGCCTATGTCTCAACCCTGCAGGCTATGCGTCTGGAAGTGACGGGTGAGTACATGGTTATGGCCAGTCAACTCATGCTGATCAAGAGCCGTAAGCTCTTGCCAAAGGTGGCAGAAGTGACCGACTTGGAGGATGACCTGGAGCAGGACCTTCTCTCTCAAATTGAAGAATATCGCAAGTTCAAGCTCTTAGGAGAGCACTTGGAAGCCAAGCACCAAGAACGGGCCCAGTATTATTCCAAAGCGCCGACAGAGTTGATTTACGAAGATGCGGAGCTTGTTCATGACAAGACGACTATTGACCTCTTTTTGGCTTTTTCAAATATCCTAGCCAAGAAAAAAGAGGAGTTTGCACAGAATCACACGACTATCTTGCGGGATGAGTATAAGATTGAGGATATGATGGTCATCGTGAAAGAGTCCTTGACTGGACGAGATCAATTGCTCTTGCAGGATTTATTTAAGGAAGCCCAGAATATTCAAGAGGTCATCACCCTCTTTTTGGCAACCCTAGAGTTAATCAAAACCCAGGAGCTGATTCTTGTGCAAGAGGAAAGTTTCGGAGATATTTATCTCATGGAAAAGAAGGAAGAAAGTCAAGTGGTCCAAAGCTAGACTTGATAGAGAGGAAAGATGAGTACTTTAGCAAAAATAGAAGCGCTCTTGTTTGTAGCGGGTGAAGATGGGATTAGAGTCCGCCAGTTAGCTGAACTCCTCTCTCTGCCACCGACAGGTATCCAACAGAGTTTAGAAAAATTAGCCCAGAAGTGTGAAAAGGACCCAGATTCCAGTTTGGCTCTGATTGAGACAGGGGGCGCTTATAGATTGGTGACCAAGCCTCAGTTTTCAGAGATTTTGAAGGAATACTCTAAGGCACCTATCAACCAGAGTTTATCTCGGGCTGCCCTTGAGACCTTGTCCATCATTGCCTACAAGCAGCCGATTACGCGGATAGAAATTGATGCTATCCGTGGGGTCAACTCGAGTGGGGCCTTGGCAAAGTTGCAGGCCTTTGACTTGATACGAGAAGACGGGAAAAAAGAAGTGTTGGGGCGCCCCAACCTCTATGTGACTACGGATTATTTCCTAGATTACATGGGGATAAACCATTTAGAAGAATTACCAGTGATTGATGAGCTTGAGATTCAAGCCCAAGAAAGCCAATTATTTGGTGAAAGGATAGAAGAAGATGAGAATCAATAAGTATATTGCCCACGCAGGTGTGGCCAGTAGGAGAAAAGCAGAAGAGCTGATCAAGCAAGGCTTGGTGACGGTTAACGGCCAAGTGGTACGTGAACTAGCAACCACTATCAAGTCAGGAGACAAGGTCGAAGTTGAAGGTCAACCTATCTACAACGAAGAAAAGGTCTATTATCTGCTTAACAAACCACGCGGTGTCATTTCCAGTGTGACAGATGATAAGGGCCGCAAGACGGTTGTCGACCTCTTGCCCAATGTCAAAGAGCGCATCTACCCTGTAGGTCGTTTGGACTGGGATACATCAGGAGTCTTGATTTTGACCAATGATGGGGATTTTACGGATGAAATGATTCACCCTCGTAATGAGATTGACAAGGTCTATGTAGCGCGTGTTAAAGGTGTGGCCAATAAGGATAATCTCCGCCCCTTGACCCGTGGACTTGAGATTGATGGTAAGAAAACCAAGCCGGCTGTTTATGAGATTCTTAAAGTGGATCCAGGCAAAAACCGCTCTGTGGTGCAGTTGACTATCCATGAAGGGCGCAACCACCAGGTTAAAAAGATGTTTGAAGCTGTCGGTCTTCAAGTGGACAAGTTGTCACGGACTCGTTTTGGACATCTAGACTTGACAGGACTCCGTCCAGGAGAATCCCGTCGTCTTAATAAAAAAGAAATCAGCCAACTACACACCATGGCTGTAACCAAGAAATAATGAAACGAATTTTAATAGCGCCTGTGCGCTTTTACCAACGTTTTATCTCACCAGCCTTTCCACCCTCTTGTCGCTTTGAGCCTACTTGTTCCAACTATATGATTGAGGCTATTGAAAAACATGGCTTCAAGGGTGTTTTGATGGGCTTGGCTCGTATTCTCCGATGTCATCCTTGGTCGAAAATAGGCAAGGATCCTGTGCCAGACCACTTTTCACTCAAACGAAATCAAGAAGAAAAATAACCCAACATCAGGCGATGTTGGGTTTTCTTACTTATTTCAAAGCCTTTTGAGCATCTTCAATCATGAGTTTTGTTGATTCAAGACCGCCTCCACTTAGATACCAGAGGTCTGGTGTTAGTTGGATAATCTTACCGTTTTTAGCGGCAGGAGTTTCAGCGATAAGGGCATTTTCTAGGACACCGTCGTTACTAGAGTTGTCACCACCAATGGCAAGAGTACGGTTGATGACAAAGAGGATGTCAGGATTGATTTCTTTGACACTTTCAAAGCTGACTTCTTGTCCGTGGCGTGACTCTTCAAATTGAGTATCAGTTGGCTTGAATTTCAAGGTTTGATACAAGAAAGAGAAACGAGATTGGGCACCAAAGGCAGCCATTTTTCCTTCGTTGAGGAGGATAGCAAGGGCTTTTTTGTCAGAACTTTCGTTTTTAGTTGCGACTTCTTGGATGCTCTTGTCGAGATTAGCCAATTCTTCCTTGGCTTTCTGTGTACCAGTTTCACCAAAGGCGCCTGATAAGGATTCGATATTAGCCTTGGTAGAAGTCCAGTAGTCGTCCTTGCCTGCTTGGAAGAGAACAGTCGGAGCGATTTCGTTGAACTTATCTACGAATTTTTGGATACGTGGTGAAGCGATAATTAGGTCTGGTTCAAGAGCAGCAAGGGCTTCTAGGTCTGGCTCAACCATAGAACCAACATTTTTAACTTTTCCAGCTAGGTCTTTAAGATAAGTCGGAACAGTTTTTGTAGGCATTCCGACGATATTCTTTTCAAAACCTAAAGCGCGAATAGTATCCGCAGCACCGAGGTCAAAGGTCACAATCTTTTCAGGAACCTTTGAAAGTTTGACCTCATCTAGTGAACTTTTAATGGTTACCTCTGTTGGAGCAGAGCTACTTGACTCCGTCTTACTAGTGCTTGAGTTTGTACTACATGCACCAAGTAGGAGCAAGAAACTAGCCACTAGGGCAGTGAGGTAAAGTTTAAGGG
>NZ_CAJZDT010000151.1:0-3691 GCF_915066115.1 uncultured Streptococcus sp.
TAACAAAAGTTTTAAAGACTTGATTGTTTTGAAAGAATATTTTAAAATAAGATTCAGTAAAAATGAAAGAGGTTTTGAAAATGTCTGAAAAACAAATGAAAATTTTAGGTTGGGTAGCGACCTTTATGTCTGTTATGATGTATGTGTCTTACTTCCCACAAATCATGAACAATCTGGCTGGTCAAAAAGGAAATTTCATCCAGCCCTTGGTTGCTGCCATCAACTGTAGTCTCTGGGTTTACTACGGTCTTTTCAAAAAAGAAAGAGATATCCCCCTTGCAGCAGCTAATGCACCAGGTATTATTTTTGGCCTAGTGACGGTTATTACAGCTTTGATTTAAAAGGAACAGAGGAGACTAGTTTTCAGTCTTCTTTTTTGTTTCAGGGGAGGCTATTTACTTTTTCTAGAGGATAATTTTTTAAAAAACAATCTGATAAACTTAAATAGTAGAATAGTATCAGTATGTCACAGTATTTTATAAGAAAAGGTTTACAGAATAAGTTATAATATAAGTAAATGAACAAGCAAATAAGAAAGTGAGTAGAGTTATGACCGAAAAACTGACTTTTCCGGATGGTTTCTTGTGGGGCGGAGCGACAGCTGCCAACCAGTGTGAGGGTGCTTATAATTTAGAAGGTCGTGGATTGGCGAATGTGGATGTCGTCCCCATCGGTCCAGATCGTGAAGCCATTATCACAGGTCAGAAAAAGATGTTTTCGTTTGAGGAGGGCTATTTTTACCCAGCCAAGCAAGCTATTGATATGTACCATCATTACAAGGAAGATATTGCCCTTTTTGCGGAAATGGGCTTTAAGACTTATCGTCTATCCATTGCTTGGACTCGGATTTTTCCTAAGGGCGACGAAACAGTGCCAAATGAAGCTGGTCTAGCCTTTTATGAGGATTTATTTAAGGAGTGCCACAAGTATGGTATCCAACCTCTGGTGACTATCACTCATTTCGACTGTCCTATGCACTTGATTACAGAATACGGTGGTTGGCGCAATCGTCGGATGTTAGACTTCTATGAAAAACTTTGTCGCACACTCTTTACCCGCTATAAGGGCTTGGTCAAATTCTGGCTAACCTTCAATGAAATCAACATGATTCTCCATGCCCCCTTTATGGGAGCTGGGCTCTGTTTTGAAGAAGGAGAAAATCAAGAACAGGTCAAATACCAAGCGGCTCACCATGAGTTGGTGGCTTCAGCCATGGCGACTAAACTTGCCCACGAAATTGATCCAGAAAACAAGGTGGGATGTATGTTGGCAGCAGGGCAGTACTATCCTAACACAGCCCATCCGAGAGATTACTGGGCAGCCATGGAAGAAGACCGTAAGAGTTACTTCTTCATTGACGTCCAAGCGCGTGGGGAATACCCAAACTATGCCAAGAAGCAGTGGGAGCGTGAGGGGATTGAGATTGAAATGACAGCAGAGGATTTGGACTTGTTGAAGAACCACACTGTTGACTTTGTTTCCTTCTCTTATTATGCGAGTCGCATGGCTTCAGGTGATCCAGAAGTGACGGATTTAACCGCTGGAAATGTCTTTGCCTCTATCAAGAATCCTTATCTGGAATCCTCAGAATGGGGTTGGCAGATTGACCCACTGGGACTTCGTATCACCCTCAATGCCATCTGGGATCGTTACCAAAAGCCTATGTTCATCGTAGAAAATGGGCTCGGTGCTATGGACACACCAGATGAAAATGGCTATGTAGCGGATGACTATCGGATTGCTTACTTAGAGGCTCATATCAAGGCTATGCGAGATGCCATTTACCAAGATGGGGTTGACTTGCTTGGTTATACGACTTGGGGTTGTATCGATCTGGTTTCAGCTGGAACAGGCGAAATGAACAAGCGCTATGGCTTTATCTATGTGGATCGTGATAATGCTGGTCATGGAAGTCTCAAACGGAGCAAGAAGAAATCCTTCTACTGGTACAAGGATATCATTGCCAGCAATGGTGCAAGTATTAAGTAGAGCACATTTGTTCACTATTTTTATAAAATCTTCTCCCTACTTTATATAATAGGAAAAAGAGTTCAATTAGATCTGGCTTTTTGCTATAATGAGGGGAGAAAAATCAGACAGGAGAATAAGATGTCAGAACCATTATTTTTACAATCAGTTATGCAAGAAAAAATCTGGGGTGGAACCAAGCTACGTGATGAGTTTGGCTACGACATCCCAAGTGAAAAAATTGGCGAATACTGGGCTATCTCAGCTCATCCAAATGGTGTCTCTAAAGTTGCAAATGGTCACTACGAGGGAACAGACCTAGCTACTTTGTATGCACAGCACCGTGAATTGTTTGGCAATCGTCCAGAGCCTGTATTTCCACTTTTGACCAAAATCCTCGATGCCAACGACTGGCTCAGTGTCCAAGTGCACCCAGACGATGCTTATGGACTAGAGCACGAAGGCGAACTCGGAAAAACAGAATGCTGGTATATCATTGCTGCGGATGAAGGTTCAGAGATTATCTACGGCCACAATGCCAAGTCAAAAGATGAACTTCGTCAGCAAATCGAAGCTAAAGACTGGGATGGTCTATTAACAAAAGTCCCTGTTAAGGCTGGAGATTTCTTCTATGTACCAAGTGGCACCATGCATGCTATCGGAGCAGGTATCTTGATTCTTGAAACCCAACAGTCTAGTGATACCACCTATCGCGTCTATGACTTTGACCGCAAGGACGACAAGGGTAACTTGCGTGAACTTCACCTTGAAAAATCCATTGATGTATTGAACATTGGTGAGCCTGCAAATAGCCGTCCTGTGACTGTCAAATCTGATGATTTACGCTCAACTTTACTTGTCTCTAATGATTTCTTCGCAGTCTACAAGTGGGAAATTACTGGAAAAGTTGACTTCGAAAAGACAGCTGACTACAGCTTATTTAGTGTCTTAGCTGGTCAAGGTCAGCTTACTGTTGACGGAAAAAACTATCCAATCCAAAAAGGCAGCCACTTTATCCTACCAAGTGATGTTGAAACTTGGACTCTGGAAGGGCAAGGTTTGGAATTGATTGTTAGTCATCCATAAAAAAGAAAGGGCCTGAGTTCATACTCAAGTCCTTTTTGATTACATAAATTGGGCGATAAAAACCACGATGATGATGATTGGAATGACGAAACGAAGAAGGAAGAGCCAGACTTGGAAAAGTCCTTGTTTCCATACTGTTTCATCGAGATGGAGTTCCTCCATAGCAAGAGCCTTCTTAAAGATATAGCCTGTAAAAAGTGAAAGGCAGAGAGCTCCAAATGGCATGAGGAGATTGGAAACCAAGAAGTCCATAGCGTCAAAGAAGGTCTTCCCAAAGATGTGAACATCCGCCATGACACCGTAAGATAGGGCTGAAGGAATTCCAAAGACAAAGGTCAAGATTCCTAAAATAGCACTCCATTTAGCACGCTTACTGTTGTCCTGATTGGTGATATTACCCACATTGATTTCCAGCATAACGACAGAAGAAGTGACTGTCGCAAAGAGGAAGAGGAAGAGGAAGAGGATGTAGAAAATGGTTCCAAAAGGCATCTTGTCAAAGAGTTGAGGCAAGACGATAAAGAGCAGGCTTGGTCCCCCTTCTGACTGAATATTGAAGGCTGACATGGCTGGGAAAAAGGCTAAAACCACCCAGACGGGGGACTAGAGATTTCTTGGGATGAAATGAAACACACAT
>NZ_CAJZDT010000152.1:0-3683 GCF_915066115.1 uncultured Streptococcus sp.
AATAAAGCGTTTTCCAGAGATTCTTTTAGAAAATCGGTTGCTAAAAGGCCTAAAAATTGATAGAATAAGGATTGTCTAAAAAAATTTAAGGAGAATCTATCAAATGGATTTCACATGGGCAATTAAATATGCCACTGAATTTTTGGGAACTGCTATTTTGATCATTCTTGGTAATGGTGCAGTTGCCAACGTTGAACTTAAAGGTACGAAAGGTCACCAAAGTGGCTGGATCGTTATCGCTGTTGGTTATGGTATGGGGGTTATGATCCCAGCATTAATGTTTGGTAACGTATCTGGAAACCACATCAACCCAGCCTTCACTCTTGGACTTGCAATCAGCGGTCTTTTCCCTTGGGCACAAGTTGCGCCTTATATCATTGCACAAGTTTTGGGTGCTATCTTTGGTCAAGCCTTGGTTGTGGCAACACACCGCCCATACTACTTGAAAACTGAAAATCCAAACAACATTTTGGGTACTTTCTCAACAATTTCAAGTTTGGATAATGGTACAAAAGAATCACATTTTGCAGCAACTGTTAATGGTTTTGTAAATGAGTTTGTTGGTTCATTTGTTCTTTTCTTTGCAGCCCTTGGAATGACTAAAAACTTCTTTGGTTCTGAAGTGCTTCAATACATGAAACAAATGGCTAGTCAAGCAGGTCAAAATGTTGACTTTTCTGATTTAGCAATCAAAGCCCAAGTAGCACCACATACTGCTTCAGGACTTTCAGTAGCTCACTTGGCACTTGGATTCCTTGTTATGGCCTTGGTAACATCACTTGGTGGACCTACAGGACCTGCCTTGAACCCAGCCCGTGACTTTGGACCACGTCTCCTTCATGCTTTCCTTCCAAAATCAGTTCTTGGTGAGCACAAAGGCGATTCAAAATGGTGGTATTCTTGGGTACCAGTAGTAGCACCTATCGCAGCAGCAATTGCGGCAGTAGCTATCTTCAAATTCCTTTACCTATAAGAAATTGAAACCGGGGAAATCCTCGGTTTTTTAGATGCAATTTTACGAAAAATCGGTAAATTTGAGCATAATATCTTGTAAAAAATTCTAAAATCCTATAAAATAAAAAGTGATGGAGGAATTTATGAATGTAAATCAAATTGTACGGATTATTCCTACTTTAAAAGTTAATAATAGAAAATTAAATGAAACATTTTATATTGAAACCCTTGGAATGAAGGCCTTGTTAGAAGAGTCAGCTTTTCTGTCACTAGGGGACCAAACAGGTCTTGAAAAGCTGGTTTTAGAAGAAGCTCCAAGTATGCGTACTCGTAAGGTAGAGGGAAGAAAAAAACTGGCTAGATTGATTATCAAGGTGGAAAATCCCTTGGAAATTGAAGGACTCTTATCTAAAACAGATTCGATTCATCAATTATATAAAGGTCAAAACGGCTACGCTTTTGAAATTTACTCGCCAGAAGGTGATTTGATTTTGATTCATGCAGAAGATGACAGAGAAAGCCTAGTAGCAGTAGGAGAAAAGCCAGAATTTCAAACAGATTTGGAATCAATCTCTTTAAGTAAATTTGAGATTTCTATGGAATTACATCTCCCAACTGATGTAGATAGTTTCTTGGAACCATTTGAAGTTGGAGAATCACTTGATTTTATCCCAGCTCAGGGGCAGGATTTGACTGTGGACAATGCGGTTACTTGGGACTTGTCTATGCTCAAGTTCCTTGTCAATGAACTAGATATAGCAAGTCTGCGCAAGAAATTTGAGTCTACCGAATGTTTTATTCCTAAGTCTGAAAAATTCTTCCTTGGTAAAGATAGAAATAATGTTGAATTGTGGTTTGAAGAAGTATGAAGTGGACCAAGATTATTAAAAAAATAGAAGAACAAATCGAGGCAGGGATTTATCCCGGAGCCTCTTTTGCGTATTTTAAGGACCATCAATGGACGGAGGTCTATGTAGGCCAGAGTGACCCAGAACATGGCTTGGATACTGAGGCAGGACTAGTTTATGACCTAGCCAGTGTCAGCAAGGTTGTTGGGGTTGGTACTGTTTTCACCTTCTTGTGTGAAAAAGGTCAATTAGATATTGACAGACCAGTAACCGATTTTTTACCTGAGAGCGATTATCCAGATATTACTATTCGCCAGCTCTTAACTCACGCTACAGATCTTGATCCTTTTATTCCCAATCGAGACCTTTTGACAGCTTCAGAATTAAAGGAAGCGATGTTTCATCTTAAGAGACGAAGTCAGCCAGCCTTTCTTTATTCGGATGTCCATTTTTTGCTGTTGGGTTTTATTTTGGAAGGAATCTTTGATAAGGATTTGGATGAGATTTTACAGGAGCAAGTCTGGAAACCTTGGGGAATGAATGAAACCCAGTTTGGGCCTGTTAAGCTTGCTGTTCCAACAGTTAGAGGTGTAGAGGCAGGCATCGTGCATGATCCCAAGGCTCGTCTCTTGGGCAGACATGCTGGTAGTGCTGGTTTATTTTCGACTGTAAAGGATTTACAAATCTTTTTGCAGCACTATTTAGCAGATGATTTTGCAAGAGATTTGAGTCAAAATTTTTCTCCTTTAGATGACAAGGAACGTTCTTTAGCATGGAATTTGGAAGGAGATTGGCTAGACCATACAGGCTATACAGGCACCTTTATCATGTGGAATCGTCAGAAGCAAGAAGCGGCTATTTTCCTATCGAATCGTACCTATGAAAAGGATGAACGAGCCCAGTGGATATTAGACCGCAATCAAGTGATGGACTTGATTCGTAAAGAAGAGTAAGGAGAGACATGTCAAACAGTTTAAAAGGGACTTTATTAACAGTTGTGGCTGGTATTGCTTGGGGCTTGTCAGGAACGAGTGGCCAATACCTGATGGCACATGGTATTTCTGCTCTGGTCTTGACCAACTTGCGCCTTTTAATCGCTGGTGGTATTCTCATGCTCTTGGCTTATGCTACTGCAAAGGATAAAATGCTGGCCTTTTTAAAGGATAGAAAAAGTTTGCTGTCACTTCTCTTTTTTGCTCTGATTGGTCTTTTTCTTAATCAATTTGCCTATTTGTCTGCTATTCAGGAAACCAATGCAGGGACCGCGACGGTGCTTCAGTATGTTTGTCCTGTCGGGATTTTGATTTATAGCTGTATCAAGGATAAGGTGGCACCGACCTTATCAGAGATTATTTCTATCATACTAGCTCTCGGAGGAACCTTCCTTATTGCAACTCATGGTCAACTGGACCAGTTATCCATTACACCTTATGGCCTATTCTGGGGTCTCTTTTCTGCCTGGACTTACGCCCTTTATATTATTTTGCCCATAGCCTTGATTAAGAAGTGGGGGAGCAGTTTGGTCATTGGTGTGGGAATGGTTATAGCAGGTTTGGTCGCCCTTCCTTTTACAGGAGTTCTACAGACTGCTATCCCAACTAGTCTTGATTTTCTCCTCGCTTTTGCAGGCATTATCCTTATTGGGACTGTCTTTGCCTATACAGCTTTCCTAAAAGGAGCCAGTCTGATTGGACCGGTCAAGTCAAGTTTACTAGCTTCAATTGAGCCAATTTCAGCGGTTTTCTTTGCTTTTTTAATCATGAATGAACAATTTTATCCCATTGATTTTCTTGGTATGGCAATGATATTAGTTGCTGTAACCCTGATTTCTTTGAAAGATTTATTGTTAGAAAAATAAACAAAAAATGAAAGTAGATGATA
>NZ_CAJZDT010000153.1:0-3596 GCF_915066115.1 uncultured Streptococcus sp.
CCAAAAGATTCAGAATAAGAAAGGAGAAATGTATGGGATGGTGGCGTGAAACCATTGATATTGTAAAAGAAAATGATCCAGCGGCTCATAACACCCTGGAAGTCTTACTGACTTACCCTGGAGTTAAGGCCTTGGCTGCCCACCGTCTCTCTCATTTTCTCTGGAAGCACGGCTTTAAACTCTTGGCTCGGATGCACAGTCAGTTTTGGCGTTTTTGGACCCAGATTGAGATTCATCCGGGTGCTCAGATCGATTCAGGTGTCTTTATCGACCACGGTTCTGGCTTAGTGATTGGTGAGACGGCGATTGTTGAAAAAGGCGTTCTTCTCTATCACGGAGTGACTCTTGGTGGGACAGGGAAAGATGTTGGCAAACGCCATCCGACTGTGCGTAAAGGAGCTCTCATATCAGCCCATGCCCAAGTTATCGGGCCTGTGGAAATCGGTGAAAATGCCAAGGTCGGTGCAGCAGCAGTTGTCGTGGCAGACGTACCTAGTGATGTGACGGTTGTTGGTATTCCTGCCAAGATTGTCCGTGTACATGGTAAGAAGGATGAGCCGGTCATTCACGAAGTCGAAGAAAAACGAGAGTACTACGTCAATAAACTCGAGCAGGCTAAAGAAGCCAGTCACAGATCGTCTGGTTTGTAGAGGATACCTATATGATTCAAGCAAGAAACAAGTTAAGCCAAGAGGAGTTATCTGAGGCGAAAAAATTAATTAACTGTTGCCAAAACTATGACGGTACCTATCGTGATCCCTATCTTTCTAACATGCTTAATTTTGACCCAAACATGCCCGCCTTTTTCCTTTATTATGAAAAAGGCGAACTTGTTGGTCTCTTAACTGTCTATGCTGATGACCAAGATGTGGAAGTGACGATACTGGTTCATCCAGATCATCGCCATCAGGGAATTGCGCGTGCATTGTTTACTAGTTTTGAGAGAGAAACAGCTTCTTTTCCGATTCATTCAGTTACTTTTCAGACAGAGCGTGTTTTTCTAGACCGCCATCCTGATTTTGTCAGCAACTGGGGATTGGTCGAGGATGAAGAGACAGAAACTTGGTTAGGTAAGGATAGAAAACCTTATCCGTTAGAAAAGCTTTCCAATCTTGAAGTTTTGTTAGCAGATAGTTCGTATCAGGATCAAATTAGTCAGTTAAAATTTCAGGCATTCTCAGAGGAACATGAATCGAGAGAAGTTGTGGATAGATATGTCGCTGAAGCTCTGAAAGATCCAGAAAGTCGCTTATATATTTTGTTAAAAAACGATCAGGTCATTGGAACTTGCACGGTAGATTTATCGACTAATACGAATTACTTCTACGGTTTAGCAATATCGGAACCTGAACGTGGAAAAGGCTATGGAAGCTACTTAGCAAAATCCCTTGTCAACCAACTAATTGAGCAAAATGACAAGGAATTTCAGATTGCAGTGGAAGATAGCAATGTAGGTGCCAAGTGCTTGTATGAAAAAATTGGCTTTGTCAAACAGACTCAGGTGGTTTATCTGAATGAGAAAGGAGCAAGGGATTCCGAAGTGTAGAGAGATTCGGACTGAAATTCAATTGAACTCTTAGTGATGAAACTAACTGTTCTTGGATTTTAGCTTTCCTGACTATTATTTTATGATTAAAATCTATGACACCATGTCTCGTGATTTGCGAGAATTTGTCCCTATCGAGGACGGTAAGGTCAAGATGTATGTTTGTGGGCCTACGGTATACAACTATATCCACGTGGGGAATGCTCGTTCAACGGTAGCTTTTGATACCATTCGACGTTACTTCGAATACCGTGGTTACGAGGTTGCCTATATTTCCAATTTCACGGATGTGGATGATAAGATTATCAACCGTGCCAAGGAAGAAGGTATCACGCCTCAGGAGGTTGCGGACAAGTACATCGCTGCCTTTCGTGAGGATGTGACGGCCTTGGGTGTCAAACCTGCTACTCGCCACCCTCGTGTGGTGGAGTTTATGGCTGATATCATCCGCTTTGTGGAAGACTTGATTGGGAAAGGCTTTGCCTACGAGAGTCAAGGAGATGTCTATTTCCGTGTGGGAAAATCCCACAACTATGCCAAGTTGGCCAATAAAACCTTGGAAGATTTGGAGCTAGGTGCTTCAGGTCGTACCGATGAAGAAACGGCACGTAAGGAAAATCCTGTGGACTTTGCCCTTTGGAAAGCTGCTAAATCAGGTGAGATTTCTTGGGATAGCCCTTGGGGACCTGGTCGTCCGGGCTGGCATATCGAGTGTTCGGTTATGTCAACAGAGATTTTGGGCGATACCATTGATATCCACGGTGGTGGAGCTGACCTAGAATTTCCTCATCATACCAACGAAATTGCCCAGTCAGAAGCCAAAACAGGTAAGACCTTTGCTAACTACTGGATGCATAATGGCTTTGTCAATATCGACAATGTCAAGATGTCTAAGTCCTTGGGCAACTTTATCACCGTACACGATGCCCTTAAAACTCTTGATGGGCAAGTGCTTCGTTTCTTCTTTGCGACTCAACATTATCGCAAACCTATCAACTTTACAGAAAAGGCAGTACGTGATGCAGAAACTAATCTTAAGTATCTAAAGAACACTTACGAGCAACCATTTTCTGGGACTGTAGATGCTCAAGAGTTACAGGACTTTAAAGATAAGTTTGTAGCAGCTATGGATGAGGATTTCAACTCTGCCAATGGTATCACAGTTGTCTTTGAAATGGCCAAATGGATTAACTCTGGCAACTATGATGCAAGTGTCAAGCAAGCTTTTGCGGATATGTTAGAAGTCTTTGGAATTGTCTTTGTTGAGGAAGTTTTGGATGCAGACATTGAAGCCTTGATCCAAAAACGCCAAGAAGCGCGTGCCAATCGTGACTTTGCGACAGCAGACCAAATCCGTGACCAATTGGCTGCTCAAGGAATTAAGCTCCTTGACACCAAGGATGGAGTGAGGTGGACACGTGATTGATGTCAATCTCATTAACGGGATTGCGCTAGCCTTTGAAGGGGATGCGGTTTATTCCATGTATATTCGTCGCCACCTTATTCTCAAAGGCATGACCAAACCCAATAAACTCCACCAAGAGGCCACTAAGTATGTATCTGCAAAGGCTCAGGCTCGCCTGATTGTCCTCATGTTGGAGGAGCAAGTCTTAAACGAAAAAGAAGAAGAAATTTACAAACGTGGTCGCAATACCAATAGCCATACCAAGGCTAAAAATGCTGATGTGGTGACTTACCGCATGTCCACAGGTTTTGAAGCAGTGATGGGCTATCTCCATATGACTGAAAATCTGGAACGTCTTGAGAGCTTGATTTCTTGGTGCATCCAAAAAGTGGAGGGCTAGGATATGATTGCAAAGGAATTACAAGACTGGTTTCCTGAGGCTCAGATTTTAGACCAACCTGTTGAGAAAGAGGGATATCTTACTCTTCCTTTAGCTTCTCAGCAGTGGATTTTGCTGGAGGAAGCTGGTCTCAGTGAGCGTGAAAAGCAGTTGGTTGCCCTTTTGACCCAACAGGAGAAGGCCAGTTCGCTCAATCCTTGGTATCCCTATCTGATTGAGGGGAAGGGCCAGGCACCGCAAGTTTT
>NZ_CAJZDT010000154.1:0-3560 GCF_915066115.1 uncultured Streptococcus sp.
GACGTCCTGAAGGCAACTTCGCAAAGATCATATTCGTTGATATTGCTGCAACAAAAAGAGCAACTGATATCATATAGGGAGCCATTGCGATTCCATTTACAGGAACTTGGTCATTGTCTGTTTTGGAAAGATTGAGTGGATTTGACAAAATCTCTGCATTTTTAGATTCTGTTGATGCTGATTTGAGTTGATTGCTAGCACTTCTTAAGCCTTGTCCTAGATCAGTAGTTCCTACTTGTAAACTTTCAATACCAGCAGTTAAAGTTGCTCCACCTTCAGCTAATTTTCCAGCACCATCTGCTATCTTCATAGCGCCACTTCCTAGTTGGGATGCTGCAGAAAGTAATTGTGTTGATTTATCTGTTAATTGATCAGAGCCAAATTGTAATTTAGTAAGACCTGCTATTAACTCTGGACTCTTATTGTTCAATTGAGCAGAACCAGATGATAGTTTTTCAATACCTGTTACTAATTCTGGAGTTTTCCCAGCTAGAGTATCCAAACCAGTTGTCAGTTTTGAAGAGTTTTCTGTCAACTTGGTTGAGCTAGAAACCAATTGATCCAAACTTGTTGTTAAAGTTGTATTCTTTTCACTTAGTTGATTTACACCTAAAGAAATAGTATCCAATCCCTTAGTATACGCATTAACTCCATTTTCAATTGATTGACTTCCGGGAACTAACTGATTATCTACAGCATTTTGCAACTGTGTAAATCCACTTGACATAGATGTCAAGGAACTAGACGCTATAGGTAAAAGTTGATTTGCTTTAGTCTGTAAAGTAGAAAGATTAGAGACTGGTTGGTTTATACTTCCTAAATTTTCTTTTAAATCTCCTGCCGTCGTTAAAATTGCTTTTGCTGACTCTATCGTAGAATTAGAATTATTTGAAACAGCTTCAGTCAATTCTTTTTTCTGAGTTTCAGTGAGAGATTGATAAGTTGCTGTTGCTTGAAGATTTGTAAGAGTTTTCTCTTGCTCTGCTTGACTATTAGTCACAATAGTTTGAGCAATAGTCGTTATATTTGTTAAGTCATTAGATATTATATTTTTAAGATCAGTATTATCTGAAACTGTAACTGATTGGAGAGCCTTATTCAACTCATCTAAACTGCTTGCTAACTGTGTTATATCCTCTTTCTGTTGAGATGAAGTATTTAATTGTGTGGATATTTCTTTGATTCCTTTATTTAATTGAGTAATACCGTCTCTCAATGTATCTGATTGACTTGATAGTTGGTTTGTACCAACAGATAATTTGTCAACTCCGCTTGTATAGGCATTGACACCAACCGAAAATTGACTGAGACCTGAATTGAGTTGTGAAACTCCACCAGCATATGACTTCATCCCTGTATTTAACTGGTTGACACCTGCAACTAATTCTGGAGTTTTCGAAGATAATTGATTAAGTCCTGTGTCAACCTGTGAAACCGCACTTGTATAGTTCTGTAAACCATCATTAAATGTTCCTAAGCCACTATTCAGTTGCTTTACTCCTGTGACATACGTTGTCAACCCTTTTGTAAATTGATCTGTTCCATCCGAAAAGGTTAAACTTGAGCTAGCTAAAGTAGCAAGATTTGAAGACAATGTCTGACTTCCTACAGCTAACTGACTGGCCCCGTTAGCCAATTGTTCACTTCCATCGGCTGCCTTCGTTAAACCGGATTTTAAATCACCCATCTTTTGAAATAAAGCTTTCGTATAGGATTCGGTTACATTAGCAGAAACATTCTGTTTTAACTGTGTCATCGCAGAATCGCTCATCTTGCTGGCAATAAAACTATGACCACTTGAAGTCTGATAATCGATTTGCATTTGCTCTGGATGATTCGTTAAAATAGAAGCTGCTTTTTCAGATAAATCACTTGGTAAAGTCACTACCATATAGTAATCGCCATCTTCCAATCCCTTCTTTCCTTCATCTTCATCTACAAAATGAAAATCCAATGATTTATTTTGCTCTAAATTAGACACCATGTCTTTTCCTATAGACATGCTATTACCATTATAGGAAGCCTCTTTATCATTATTGACAACTGCCACAGGTAAGTCAGACAATTGACCATATGGATCCCACATTGATGACAAAAATATGACATTGTACAGAGCGGGAATAAGAGAAATCCCTATCATGACAATAATAAAGGTTGGTTTTTTAAAAATTGCTTTCCATTCTTTAAACATAGTTTCTCCTTTTTTAAACATATTGTCTAAAATTTTGATATAATAGATTATACAATAAAAAATATAAATTACAAGATAAAAAAATCAATTTTTAGACACATAGTCTAATTTGTTTATAAGGAGGAAATATGCAAGAAAGTAACAAACGCTTAAAAACAAAGCGAACTATTGAAAATGCTATGGTACAACTACTGATAGAACAGCCATTTGATCAAATTTCTACTGTCAAGTTAGCAAAAAAAGCCGGAATTAGTCGTTCCAGCTTCTATACTCACTATAAGGATAAGTATGATATGATTGAGCACTATCAAAGCAAGCTATTCCATACATTTGAATATATTTTTCAAAAACATGCTCATCACAAAAGAGACGCTATTTTAGAAGTCTTTGAATATCTAGAATCAGAACCACTTCTGGCTGCCTTTCTTTCTGAAAATGGGACTAAAGAAATCCAAAATTTCTTACGAAATAAACTTCATATCATGCTCAGTACGGATTTACAAAAACGCTTTATGCAACTAAATCTAAATACCACTGAATTAGAATATAGTAGCATCTATCTAACTCATGCACTTTTTGGTGTTTGTCAAACTTGGATTGCACACGGAAAAAAAGAAAGTCCTCAAGAAATAACAGACTTCCTTATGAAAATGCTTGGTGATACAAATTGATACAAAAAAGGGAACAACACTAGTTCCCTTTTATCTATACTCCGCCAGTAGGACTCGAACCTACGACATCATGATTAACAGTCATGCGCTACTACCAACTGAGCTATTGCGGAATATTGAAAAGCGTGGCAACGTCCTACCCTCACAGGGGGAAACCCCCAACTACTATCGGCGCTAAGAAGCTTAACTTCTGTGTTCGAGATGGGAACAGGTGTATCCTTCTTGCCATCGTCACCACACTTCTCTCTTGAAAAAGCTCTCGCTCTCTCAAAACTGAATCTATATCCAAACTCTTCCTCATTCACCTTCAACCTTGGTTAAGTCCTCGACCGATTAGTACTAGTCCGCTCCATGCCTCACGGCACTTCCACTTCTAGCCTATCTACCTGATCGTCTCTCAGGGGTCTTACTCACTTAATGTGATGGGAAATCTCATCTCGAGGGGGGCTTCACGCTTAGATGCTTTCAGCGTTTATCCCGTCCACACATAGCTACCCAGCGATGCTCTTGGCAGAACAACTGGTACACCAGCGGTGTGTCCATCCCGGTCCTCTCGTACTAAGGACAGCTCCTCTCAAATTTCCAACGCCCGCGACGGATAGGGACCGAACTGTCTCACGACGTTCTGAACCCAGCTCGCGTGCCGCTTTAATGGGCGAACAGCCCAACCCTTGGGACCGACTACAGCCCCAGGATGC
>NZ_CAJZDT010000155.1:0-3546 GCF_915066115.1 uncultured Streptococcus sp.
TCCTTAACCCAAGCATTTTGAACTAATTGCCCTTGTTTTTGATAGTACCAGCTTTCACTGTAATTCTTTTTTAGCCAACTTTCTGCTTTTACAATCGGATAAAGTATTTTGAAGGCTCCTGCCCCCCTGTAGGAATGACTGATAACTCCTGGTTTTTGAAGTTTCAATTCTACATAGTCGTCTGCCCAAGCAAATACTTTTTGACCATTGACAGTCTCTGGTAAAGTGGCAGTGTAAGTCTTGGCTTGATAGTCCCATTTTGCATCAAGGTAGGTGTATTGATCATTTGGTTCGTCAATACGGAAGTAACTACTCTTTCCACCGTCATTATATACATCATCTACTACTTTAGTGGACCAGGTCTTTACTTCATTTCCGCTCTTGGCTTCTACCTTGATATCTCCTCTATAGCCATATGGAACATAGAAATTCAGGTAACGCCCCTCTACACCAATCATAGACTTGTCCTTTTCTTGACCTAGGAAATTGACAGTCTGATCTTGACCATTGAGACTAACCGTCCACTCGATTTTCTCAGTTTTTGGCAAATCCAAGACTTTGATATCCACTTCATGACCATTGTTAAACCGAAGAATCTTGCCATCTTGATACTGTACTCCACACTTAACAACCCATTCTTCTTTAAGCTCAAATGCCTGCCCTGAATGTGGAAAAGCCAGTAAAGCTAGACCAGCTAGAGACAAACCAAATAGTGTAATTTTTTTCATTGTAATTCCTCCTTAGATGTTATTATGTTAATTATATCACTGTGTTTTTATTTTGCAAATCTTATCCTAAATATGCAAGCAAAAAACCTCTGAGATTCTTCTCAAAGGTTCTGATTTTGCTAATTACTGTTCTCAACTGCTGCAGTGACAAAGGCAGTGTAGAGTTCTTCTGGGCGGTTTGGACGACTTGACAGTTCAGGGTGATACTGACACGCTACAAAGAATTTATTTTCTGGAATTTCCACGATTTCTACCAAACGATTGTCTGGAGAAACTCCTGAAAAGACAAAGCCTGCTGCCTCAAACTGCTCACGGAAGGCGTTGTTAAACTCATAACGGTGACGGTGACGGCGTTGCACCACTTCTTGATTGTGATAAGCAGCCGCTGCTTTAGATCCACGTTTCAACTTAGATGGATAAAGTCCCAAGCGAAGGGTTCCCCCCATATCCTCAACATCAATCTGATCACGCATGATATCAATGATAGGGTATTTTGTTTCTGGTGCAAGTTCTGCAGAATTCGCCCCTTCAAGACCCAAAACGTGACGAGCAAACTCGATACAAGTCAACTGCATTCCCAAGCAGACACCTAACATTGGAACATCATTTTCACGCGCATAGCGAATGGCTTGGATTTTCCCTTCCGTACCACGTTGGCCAAAACCACCTGGTACGATGATTCCATCTGCATCAGACAAGAGTTCTGCCACATTCTCTGCTGTCACATCATTGGCGTTGACCCAATTAATTTTAACTTCCGCGTCGTTGGAATAACCAGAGTGTTTCAAGGCTTCAACCACAGAAATGTAGGCATCTTGCAACTCAACATACTTACCGACAAGGGAAATTTTAACTTGTTTCTTGAGGTTCATGACCTTGTCCACCATAGCTGACCACTCTGTCATATCCGCTACTGGTGCGTCTAGTTTCAAATGGTCACAGACAATTTGATCCATACCTTGCGCCTGCAAGTTCAATGGAATTTGGTAAAGGTGTTCAACGTCCAACGATTCGATAACAGCTTCTGGTGCCACATCACAGAACTGTGCTAGTTTGTTTTTGATTCCTTGACCAGCTGGCTCTTCTGTACGAATCACCAACATATTTGGCTGGATTCCCAATCCACGCAATTCTTTTACAGAGTGTTGAGTTGGTTTGGTTTTCATTTCACCAGCAGCCTTGAGGTATGGAAGCAAGGTTGTATGGATGTACATAACATTATCCGCACCCACATCTGCCTTCATCTGACGAAGAGCCTCTAGGAATGGCAAGGACTCGATATCTCCTACTGTTCCACCAACCTCTGTGATAATGACATCAGAGTCTGTCGTTACAGCGGCACGCTTGATTTTCTCTTTCAAAGCATCTGTGATATGAGGAATAACTTGAACAGTTGCCCCAAGGTATTCTCCACGACGTTCCTTACGAAGAACTTCACTGTAAATTTTCCCAGTTGTCACGTTGGAATATTTGTTGAGATTGATATCGATGAAACGTTCATAGTGGCCCAAGTCCAAATCAGTCTCAGCCCCATCATCCGTTACAAATACTTCTCCGTGCTGGTAAGGACTCATAGTTCCCGGATCGATATTGATATAAGGGTCAAACTTTTGAATGGTTACTTTGAGACCACGATTTTTCAAGAGACGGCCCAGACTCGCTGCGACAATCCCTTTCCCAATAGACGATACCACACCACCAGTTACAAAAATATATTTCGTAGACATAGATTCCTCTTTCTAAAATGCTCAAGGCCTTGTTAACTACGAGGGGACATAGGAAACAAGACCCTACTAATAAGAATAATCTGGGACGACTGCACCAGATTCACAACTAAAATGCAAGAAGATAACTTCTTGAAAAAACAAAAATAGCTCCCTAAGAACTAGGGAGCCCCGACCTCTAAAAGAGGTGCCCGAACAATATGATACCTAAAAATAGGACAATTGTCAATAGCTAACTTTTATTCCTCGATGTTTTCAGCGTCATCATCAGAAAACTCATCGTCTTCTTCGTTGAGATCCACGTCTTCTCCCAAGTCATCTGGGGCGATTTCGTTGATTTCTGCATCGTAAGCTTCCACTTCATTTTTCTCATCATCTGGATTTTCATCATCGTATGAAAGAGCTGGATCTGCTTCGTATGCATCTTCATCTTCTGGATCATCCGCATTGTAGTCAATAGCATCTGAATCGCCATCCATGAAAGCATTGACACGTTTTTTCTTAGCTTTTGGTGCCACTTCATCGTCGTCATTTTCCTCAAGAGCGATGATTTCTTCGTCAATTTCGTCCACACCATACCATGAACGAAGCCCCCATTTGTTGTCTCCAAGTGAGATGAAGCTACCGTCAAAGTTCAACTCTGTGTAAAACAAAGGCAAGGCTTCACGGATATCGCTGTTTGATGTTCCAAGGTAGTTTTGAATTTCGTTTACAAGATCGCTAAAATGCATCTCGTGATCACGACCACGAAGTTCCAAGATAGCACGCGCTACCTCAATCATAGATAGTTCACTTTTTTCTTGCCCAGCAAATACTTCTAATTCCAAAGCGTTTCTCCTCATTTATACTACTATCGCCAGAGCGAACAGACTCTGACCTCATTTTATCATTCACTCTTTATTTTACGATAATTTTGCGGAATAGTCAAAGGTTAAATGGGGGAAAGTGACAGGACTTTTTTTATTTCTTTGCTACCCAGCCGATGGGAGCGCTTGGGGGATTTTCGCTATCAATCAAGATAAATTCAATACCGATTATAGATGAAAATTAGGCTACAACGCCCTACTTCTCAGGACGGTTCGAACTTACAGAAT
>NZ_CAJZDT010000156.1:0-3545 GCF_915066115.1 uncultured Streptococcus sp.
ATGTAGTGCGCACCACCCCGCTGCATCGCCTGCGATATGGCTGCCTTTAACACCAGCTTCTGCTACTTTTTCACGAATGTTATCAGCGATTGCGTCCAACTGACGGCTATTCATCGAGCTAGTGATAACAAAGTAGTCAGTCACGCTAGTCAAATCTTGTACATCAAGCGCAAGGATATCCTCCGCACGTTTCTCATCAGCCGCTTTCACGACTAGTTCTAGTAATTCTTTTTCGTTCATTTAGTCCTCTTTCAAATAGTGCACAAAGGCGTTATAGGTTTCAAGGGTTTGGGGATAGATGGGGAATCCCTGATGAGCTAGATGCTCCACGGTACGAGCTGTTTCGTAGGCCACTGCCTTATTGAGCGATAGACTTGCAATCTCACGCGCCACATCTACTCCAGGAAAGGCTCGATTATGCTCGATATAGTCTGCTACATAGATAGCCTTATCTAGGTCTGTCATCTGACCAGCCCCAACTGTATGGATTTCAATAGCTCGTATAATTTCAGAATCATGCAAATCCAAGTCTTCTTGAATCTTGTAAATTCCAACCATGCCATGCCAGACATTATTGCCCCAGTTTTTGAGGTCAGGATCTAGCTGATATCGGTCAATCAAGTCTAGAAATTCCTGATCTGACAACTTCTTAGCATAGTCATGAAGAAGACCTGCTAGTCCTGCTTTCTCGGTATCGACTCTAAATCTCTGAGCTAATTCTATGGCTGCACGCTCCACACCCAAGCAATGGGTTAACCGTTTCTCGGGTAGAAGCTCTGCCATTTTTTCCAACAAAGCCTCACGAGAGCAGTTGATATAGTCTTGATAGGCCATCAGTAAAGCCCCTCTTTCTCGATGTAGTCTAGCACAGGCTGAGGCAGGAGAAAGTTGGGTTTCCGACCTTGGGCAAGGAAGTCACGCACCATGCTGGACGAGATATCCATGAGAGGCACATCCACCCAGATAACTGGATAGGAAGTCCCAGCCTTGTAGCGTGGTCGTTGAACCCCCACAAACTGAACCATGTCGACCAGTTCATCAATTCGGTACCATTTAGGCAAATAGTCCACCATATCAGCTCCAATAATGAAGTAATAATCGGTGTCTGGATGTTGCTCGGTCAAAATCTTCATGGTGTCGTAGGTGTAAGAAATGCCCTTGCGCTCTAGCTCAATGGTTTCAATGTCCAGACCTTCAATCCCCTCTATCGCCAATTCAAGCATCTTGAGACGATGGTGCTCAGGGATGGTTTCCTTTTTATCTACGTGAGGAGGTTGGTATTCAGGCATAAGCAAAACCTGGTCCAATCCCAACTGTTGCCGTACTTGGTCCGCAACGATCAGATGGGCATTGTGAACAGGGTTAAAATTTCCCCCTAAAATCCCGACTTGTTTGCGTTTTTTCTCCTTGATCTCTGGCTCCAACTCTACCTTAGTAAAGGGAGTCAATAATTCGATTGCCATAGGCTAGTCTCCTTTATTTCTCTGTAAAAACAGTTGTTTGGAGTAGTTTTTTAGATTTCTTTGACTTTTTTAGAAATCTTGCGATTTTCTTTTTTGCTGGATTGTTTAAACAAGATCAAGATGCGTCCGATTTTTTGGACTGTGTCCACACCGATTTCTTCTTCCAAGATTTCAGCTACTTCGTGGATGTTTTCATCTGTGTTTTGCAAGAGAGTGACCTTAATCAATTCGCGTGCGTCAAGTGCCTGACGAACGCTGGTTTTGATTTGGTCGTTAAGTCCATTTTTCCCAATTTGGATGATGGGTTTGAGAGTGTGTGCCTGGCTGTTGAGGAAGGCACGTTGTTTTGATGTTAATGACATAATTTTCTTCCTTGTTTTTTGATAGTTATTTTAGGTGGTGAGGGACGGTCGGAACTAATTTTCCAAAGACTCTCATCTTTGAAAAATGGATTTCCTGACCTCACAATTGAGCCTTGGTCTCAATTGTGCCCTTTGCCAATCTATCGATTGGCAAGACACCACGGCAATAACTATCGCTATATGAGCTCACTTTGTTCGCTCAGCGATTTTGTAATAATACTTTTAAATAATTGCTTTTCGTGTGACGACTGCGACGCCTTCTGGTGCCCAGACGGCGACTTTTGCGGTGCCTGTTACTCGGATCCAGCCTAGGCCTGAGATGACTAGGTCTGTCTTGTCCTTGATGGTAAAGACATGTTGGACTAGTTTTGGAAAATCTTCTTTTTCCTTACTATTTGGTGGTGTCAGAAGGGTTCCGACGTGCTTATCGTAAAAGGCACTAGCTCCTTCTAGTTTGGTACGGTGGAGTTTGAGTTCATTATCAAAGAAGGCTGTGAAACCTTGCTTTTCTCCTGATATGAAGTCAAAGCGTCCGAGTCCACCTAAAAATAGGGTTTGCTCGGGATTAAGCTGATAGGTTTTGGGCTTGATTTCCTTTTTAGGGCTGACATACTTGAGATTTTTGGCAGTCAGGTAATGAGCCATTTGGTGACGATGGATAATTCCCGGTGTGTCGTAGATATAAGAGCCATCGTCAAGTGGAATCTCAATCTTGTCCAAGGTTGTTCCTGGGAAGCGTGAAGTCGTAATGACATTCTGATCACCCGTGATTTCTTGGATAATAGCATTGATTAGAGTTGATTTTCCAACGTTGGTTACCCCAACTACATAGACATCGCGCCCCTTACGGTAGTGTTCAATCTTGTCAATGACTTCCTTAATCGCATGCTTGTTTTGTGCCGAAGTTAAGACGACATCGACTGGGCGAAGACCTTCTTCGTGGGCACGCTCCATCAGCCACTGGCTAATCTTACCTGGTTTTACTGACTTAGGCAGGATATCTTTTTTATTTCCAACCAAGAGGACATCATTGCCCGATACAAAACGTGGCAAGCCTGGGATAACAGAGCCATTAAAGTCAAAGATATCAATGACATTGACTACCAAGGCATCACTGTCTCCCACCTCGTGCAAGAGCTTGAGGAAATCATCATCCGTCAACTGGACATCTGTGATTTCATTGTAGTGGCGGAGACGGAAACAGCGTTGACAATAGACTTCGCCAGTCTCCAAACCTTTTTCAAGTGCCGACTGGGGGGTAAATCCAAGACCAGCCTTGTCTGTCGTCTGAATGGTTGCTCCACAACCAATACAGAGAATTTCTTCCATAGTTAAATTCCTTTTTTATATGTAATCGGTCCGTACTTTTCAGTAATTTGCTTCATGACACGGCGCTCGCGAGCTCGGTTAATCTGCGTCTTGATAGAGTCGTGTTGGACCAAGGGCTTGACCAAAATTGAGCGAATGCCTGCACGATGGGCTGCCCGAATATCTGTCATGAGCTGGTCACCAACCATGACTACTTCATTTTTATCATAGTGAAATTCCTTCATGGCACGGTCTATTCCAAAGGTGAAGGGTTTAAGAGCCCAATAAACGTAATCAATTCCAAATTTCTCAACTGCTCGTTGAACCCGTTTTTTGGTGTTATTTGAGACTACAATGATGCGAATGCCTGCATCCCGAAGGTCATGTAGCCATTGCTTCATCTCTGGCGTCC
>NZ_CAJZDT010000157.1:0-3494 GCF_915066115.1 uncultured Streptococcus sp.
AAGTCTTATTGGGTGGGCAAGCCCCCAAAAATCTAACCACCACTAGCCGAAACTGCAAGACTAAATAGGGCAACTGGAATTGATACTCCTACTTCTATACCCGCAATCAAACCTTGTAAAAGTATACCAGCTATAGCGGTTAATCCTGTCGCAATTGTCAAACCAATGACTCCGCCTAGCAAGGTCAAAATCATGGATTCAATCAAAAACTGAATTAAAATATTAGCACGTGTTGCACCCAAAGCCTTACGGAGACCAATCTCACGCGTACGCTCCGTCACCGAAACAAGCATAATGTTCATAACACCAGTCCCTCCAACAAAGAGAGAAATTCCTGCGATGGCACTAATAATCGTAGTTATAAATCCAAAAAGTTGTTGTACTTCTTGGAAGGCTGCAGTCGCATCTGCCACCTGATACTCCCCTTGCTGAAGACCAGCAATCTCGGTCATTTTTCTAGCTAATTCTGGTCCTACAGTTGGTGTCAAACTGGTATCATTAACTCGGAAAACAATATCAGAAATTTCATCCATATTGAAGTTATTGGCAAGAGAAATATTAGTCGTAATGGGAAGTCCACCAATACCAAATGTCTTGACAGCCTTGGCCTCATCGCTAGTATAAACACCAATAACACGATAGCTAAAGCCACCAACATCTATAATCTTGTTAACAGCTTCTTGAGCAGATCCAAACAGACTGTTAGCAAGTTCCTGGTCTAGCAAAATGACACTGGCCACATCTTTATAATCCTGAGCTATAAGACTACGACCTGCAACAATTTCATTTTCAACCGCCTTCATGTAAGTAATATTTCCACCTGTCAAGCTAGCGCGCTCAACCTTTTTATCTTTATAAGACAGGGTCGTATTTGTCGAGTTGGTTACATAGTAACTATCTACACCCTTAAGTTTGGCCGCCTCCTTAACCCAAGCTTCTTGCGGTTTTGGCGGTTCAACATGGACTTCCTCTTCTTTACCAGAGACTGTCAAAGCTGATTGCTTTTGGGTAAAAGAACCATCTTTGCTTTTGATAGGCGAGAAAAAGACATGGATATTCTTCTGTGACTTGGTCATATTTTTATTGATCTGACGAGACATGGAATCTCCCAGAGCCATAATCACAACAACAGATGAAACACCAATGATAATCCCAATCATAGTGAGAAAAGAGCGCATCTTGTGAGCCATGATAGATGAAAAGGCAAATTTCAGATTCTGCATCTTAGTTTTCCTCCTTCTCTAACTGCGCACTGTCGGACGAAATAACTCCATCTCGAATGACAATCTGGCGTTTGGCATAAGCAGCGATTTCAGGCTCATGCGTTACCATGATAATGGTTTTTCCTTCTTTGTTCAAGTCAACCAAAAGTTGCATAATTTGGTTCCCTGTTTTGGTATCCAAGGCTCCTGTCGGTTCGTCAGCTAGGATGATAGAAGGATTATTTACCAAGGCACGCGCAATAGCTACACGTTGCTTTTGACCACCAGATAATTCTGAAGGCAAATGGTGACTGCGTTCTGTCAATTCAACCTTATCTAAATATTCCTCAGCTAACTTGCGACGTTTTGAAGATGAAACTCCTGCATAAATTAAGGGCAATTCTACATTTTGCAGAGCATTGAGTTTAGATAGAAGAAAGAACTGCTGAAAGACAAATCCGATTTGTTGGTTGCGGACCTTGGCTAGTTGTTTTTCACCTAGTCCAGCTACTTCTTGGCCTTCAAGATAATATTCGCCACTGGTTGGTGTATCTAACATCCCAATCGTATTCATGAGAGTGGACTTACCAGAACCAGATGGTCCCATGATGGCAACAAATTCACCCTCATTCACTTCTAGGTTGATATTTTTGAGAACCTGCAGTTCTTGGTCACCGTTACGGTAGCTTCTGCAGATATTTTTTAGACTAATTAGTTGCTTCATCAGCCTTCACCTCTTTTCCTTCCTCTAGAGAAGACGTTGGGTTACTGATGACCTTGACTCCATTTGTCAGACCTGAAGTGATTTCTTGGTTGTCTGCATCAGCATTGCCCAAACCAACTTCCACTTTCTTGGCCTTTTTCTGCTCGTCAAGCACCCAGACATAGTTCTTATCATTTTCAGTCACAACACTTGTTAGAGGAACCAAAATGGCTTTACTCTTATTCTTAACCTCAACACTTACTGAGAATCCTTGTTTCAAATCACCGATTTCACTTGTAACATCGATGGTATATGGATATTTAGAACCAGAATTACCACCTGTTGCGGCAGTAGCTGCACTTGCTGCTTCACCACTAGTTTTAGGATAGTCAGAGATATAGCTAATCTTACCTGTCCAGCTCTTATCTTGGTAAACTTTAGAAGTAAAGGTTACTTCTTGTCCTACAGAGAGGTTGGCAAGGTTATATTCAGATAGTTCACCCTTAACTTGCAAGTTTTCATTACTTACGACATGAACGACTACTTGACTAGCTCCTGTTGGAGATTTAGAAACATTGTGGTTGACTTCAACCACAGTTCCCTCCAGGGTACTGAGAACCGTCATGGCATCCAACTGACTTTGAGCCTTACTTAATTGCGCTTCTGCATCTGCACGAGCATCACGGGCATCACCTAGTTGTGCATCAATAGATGAAACTGCATTTCCTGAGACTGGAGCTGGAGTTTGCCCTGCAGCTCCTTCGCCTCCTGCTGGTGCTGGTAACTGTGGAGCCGGAGCTGAAGCGGCTTCATTTCGTGCTTGATTGAGTTCATTGATATGACGATCTGCCTTCGCAACTGCTCGGCTAGCTGAATCATAGGCCGCCTGGGCTTCTGAACTACTGTACTTGACTAAAGCCTGTCCTTCGCTGACCTTATCACCCACAGAAACAAGGATTTCATCTAAATCTCCCTTACTAGCATCAAAATAAACATATTGTTCATTTTTTGCTGTTACTGTCCCTGACAATAAAACAGAGGACGCCACGCTTCCTTCCTTGGCAACAACAAGATGAGTAGGCTCATCTTTTACAGCGGTCTGAGATGGTTGTCTAAAGAGCAAAATCCCCCCAGCACCTAATACAACTACACTTGCAGCACCGATTGCTGCATACAATTGCCACTTTTTAGCTTTACGATTCTTCTTCATAATGAAACTCCTTTTTGATTTAAAGTCCTTAACAATATTATATAAAAATTAGCAAATATAAACAATAACCGTTCAGAACGAAATAATGACATTTCAGGATTTGATTATTGTTCGGAATCTATTTTTATTACCATTGTGCTAGTTATATAATACACTTTATTTTTCCTTTTTGCAAGCCTTTTCTTTAATTTTTTTGAACGTAGCAGATTTTTGCAATCAGATAAAAAAAAAGATAGAATATGACTATCAAAAAATGACACTCTACTATTTCAAAGAGTATAAAGGAGTTTTCAATGAGAGAATACGATATCATTGCTATCGGTGGAGGTAGCGGAGGAATTGCTACCATGAACCGTGCTGGTGCACACGGAGCCAAAGC
>NZ_CAJZDT010000158.1:0-3473 GCF_915066115.1 uncultured Streptococcus sp.
TCAAATCAGCGATTTTCAACAACCTAGAAGAAAGCAATGAATTATCGCCTGAAAAATTGGCTAACGACCTTTTTGATAACAATCTGACGGCTCGTTTGAGCTTTATTGACCAAGTCAAAGAAGCAGTACCAGAGCCAGTTCAATTTGATGAAATTGATGCCAGTCGTCAGCTTAAAAAATTTGAAAACCAAAAACTTTCCTTGTCAAATGGAATTGAGCTCATCGTTCCCAATAACGTCTATCAAGACGCCGAGTCTGTTGAGTTTATCCAAAACGACAATGGAACCTACTCAATCTTAATCAAAAATATCGAGGATATCCAAAGTAAATAATGTTTAAACGAATTCGAAGAGTGCTTGTACTGGCAGTCTTCCTTTTTGCTGGCTATAAAGCTTACCGTGTTCACCAAGATGTCAAGCAAGTCATGACCTACCAACCCATGGTGCGAGAAATCTTGAGTGAAAAAGACACCCCAGCAAACGAAGAGCTTGTGCTCGCTATGATTTATACTGAGACAAAAGGAAAAGAAGGCGATGTTATGCAGTCTAGTGAGTCTGCAAGTGGTTCCACCAACACCATCAATGATAATGCCTCTAGCATTCGGCAAGGCGTTCAAACTCTGACAGACAATCTCTATCTGGCCCAGAATAAAGGTGTTGATGTCTGGACAGCTGTTCAAGCCTATAATTTTGGACCTGCCTATATCGATTTTATCGCCCAAAATGGCAAGGAAAACACCTTAGCTCTGGCCAAACAGTACTCTCGTGAGACTGTTGCCCCTTTGCTTGGTAATACCACTGGAAAGACTTATAGTTATATTCACCCCATTTCCATTTTTCACGGTGCCGAACTCTATGTAAATGGAGGAAACTATTATTATTCTAGACAGGTGCAACTCAACCTTTACATCATCAAATGTTTCACTCTCTTTTCGACATCTGGCTAGCCCAGGTGTTTTTGTTATAAGTTTTCTTTAAGATAGATATATTACTCTAGAAAGGTAAAGGAGGAAAATCCCTATGAGAAAGAAACTCTTTCTGACTAGTGCTGCGGTCTTGTGGGCAGTAACAGCTATGAATAGCGCCCATGCAGCAACAGATGTTCAAAAAGTCATCGACGAAACCTATGTTCAACCTGAATATGTCCTAGGTTCATCATTGTCTGAAGATCAAAAAAATCAAACCCTAAAAAAACTAGGTTACAATGCCTCAACAGACACCAAAGAACTCAAGACCATGACACCTGATGTCTATTCTAAGATTATGAATGTTGCTAATGACTCTAGTTTACAGTTGTATTCATCAGCCAAGATTCAAAAACTAGGTGACAAGTCGCCACTTGAGGTCAAAATTGAAACACCAGAAAACATCACTAAGGTGACTCAGGATATGTACCGCAATGCGGCCGTAACTTTGGGTGTGGAACACGCCAAAATCACTGTAGCAGCACCTATTCCCGTTACAGGAGAAAGTGCTTTAGCAGGGATTTATTATTCGCTAGAAGCTAATGGAGCCAAGGTGCCACAAGCCAACAAAGATTTGGCTCAAGAAGAGTTGAAGGCTTTGTCAGATATCAATGCTGAAAACAAGGACAAAACTGGCTATGATGCTAATAAATTAAACGTTGCCCTCGCTGATATCAAGTCAGGACTTGCCAAAGCTAAAGAAAGTAAGGGAAATCTGACAGAGGAAGATGTCCGCAAGATCGTTGAAGATACTTTGAAAAATTACAAACTTGATCAGGTCATAACAGGAAACCAGATCAATATCATCATCAATTTTGCTTTAAATCTCTCAAAGAGTGATATCCTCAGCAATGCAGACTTCACAAAAACCTTGAATGATCTTAAACAAAGCATCGTATCACAAGCTGGCGACAGTTTTAAAAATATTAACCTTAACTTTGATGCTGATAAGGCGCTAGAGGACGGTGGTAATTTCCTAAGCTCCCTCTGGCAAGCCATTGTCAACTTCTTCAAGAGTTTTGGTTCTTAAGAAATTTCATGGTATAATAGATGGTAACCGTAACGTTGCCGTCTTTTTTGTCGGCCGATAGAAAGAGAAAAGAATGTTAAAGAAAAATGATATTGTAGAAGTTGAAATTGTTGACTTGACCCATGAAGGTGCAGGGGTGGCCAAGGTGGATGGTTTGGTATTTTTTGTCGAGAATGCTTTACTAAGTGAAAAAATCCTCATGCGAGTCCTCAAGGTCAATAAAAAGATTGGATTTGGGAAAGTTGAAGAATACCTTGTCCAGTCACCACACCGTAATCAAGATCTAGATTTGGCTTACCTGCGTTCAGGAATCGCAGACTTGGGGCATCTTGCCTATCCAGAACAGCTCAAGTTTAAAACCAAGCAAGTTAAGGACAGTCTCTACAAGATTGCTGGAATTGCAGATATAGAGGTTGCTGAAACCCTTGGCATGGAAAATCCAGTTAAGTATCGTAACAAGGCACAGGTCCCTGTTCGTCGAGTAAATGGTGTCTTGGAAACAGGATTTTTCCGTAAGAATTCCCATGACCTCATGCCTCTAGAAGATTTCTTTATCCAAGATTCTGTGATTGATGAGCTAGTTGTAGCCCTACGCGACTTGCTCCGTCGTTATGATTTGAAACCTTATGATGAAAAGGAACAAGCTGGCTTGATTCGGAACCTCGTGGTTCGTCGTGGCCACTATTCAGGCCAAATTATGGTTATCTTGGTGACAACTCGTCCTAAAATTTTTCGAGTGGAGCAATTGATTGAACAACTAATCAAGCAGTTCCCAGAGATTGTGTCTGTTATGCAAAATATTAATGACCAGAACACTAATGCTATTTTTGGTAAGGAATGGCGTACGCTTTATGGTCAAGACTATATTACCGACCAAATGTTGGGAAATGACTACCAAATCGCTGGTCCCGCTTTTTACCAAGTCAATACTGAAATGGCTGAGAAACTCTATCAGACAGCCATTGACTTTGCAGTATTAAAAGCAGATGATGTGGTTATTGATGCCTACTCGGGAATTGGAACGATAGGTTTATCAGTCGCCAAGCACGTTAAGGAAGTTTATGGTGTTGAAGTGATTCCAGAAGCGGTTGAGAATAGTAAGAAGAATGCTCAACTGAACAATATTTCAAACGCCCACTATGTCTGTGACACAGCTGAAAATGCAATGAAGAATTGGCTTAAAGATGGAATTCAACCAAGCCTTATCCTAGTGGACCCACCAAGAAAAGGACTCACAGAAAGCTTTATCAAGGCAAGTAGCCAAACAGGAGCAGACCGTATTGCCTATATCTCTTGTAATGTCGCAACCATGGCGCGTGATATCAAACTCTACCAAGAGTTGGGATATGAACTGAAGAAAGTACAGCCGGTGGATTTGTTTCCTCAAACGCATCATGTGGAGTGTGTAGTGTTGCTGGTTCGATCTTAGTCAGTCAATAAAACGATATGTTTTTAAAAAATTATAATTTCGAAACGTGA
>NZ_CAJZDT010000159.1:0-3469 GCF_915066115.1 uncultured Streptococcus sp.
AAAATTACAACCCTTTTTACAATATTTTTGAGATTGTTTTCACAAGCTTGAATTTTCTTCAAACCACTCCAGTGTATAAAGAGCTGGTTTTTACATAATAAAAATTATGTAGAAGTACTACAGCAACAAATCCTTGACTTTTCCAATTTCACTTTTTGGAATCACCAAGTGGATCATATCCCCCAGATACATTCTGGTTGATCCGTTAACTGTTTGGCTTTTGCCATTATGGACTTGGGTGGTAATGAGCACGTTGTGTGGCAGGTTGAGTTCGTGTACTTGTTTTCCTGCTATTTTATCTGAAACAGGGATTTCAATGAGTGTGACCTCTCCTTCATCTGTCGCTTCTTCTGGTAGCATTTTTTCTAGCATGGCCTCATAGACTGGCGCACCCTTGAGCAGGTCCATAATGATATAGGCAACTAGGGTTACTAAGCCAAGTGGCATGAGGTTGCGAATGTCGCCTACCATCTCGGTTACCAGAATCACGGCAGTTAAGGGAGCTTTAGATATTGCTCCAAAATAGCCACTCATTCCTAGAATAACAAATATAGGGAATTGCTCCTGACTGACAAGTCCAATATTCACACAAATGACACCAACTAGGGCACCAAGTAAGGAACCTAGCGCCAGAATTGGTAGGAAAATTCCTCCTGGAAGACCACTTCCATAGCTAATCATGCTCCAAACAAAGCGAATTAAAAAGTAAGCTAATAGAATTTGGAAACTAAAATTTTGCTCAGTTAAGGAAAGAACCAGCTGATTTCCACCACCAAGGATTTGGGGTAAGAAGATTCCGACTGGGATGATGAGAATGAAAGCAAGAATTGTATAATATGCTCTATCCAAATGGATTTTTTGACCAAGCCAATCATAAACTCTTCCGACGTTTAATACAGCTTTCTCATAGACAAAACCGGAAAGTCCTAGAAAAATTCCCATGAGGAGGTAAATCCAATACTGATCCAGGGTCATGAGTGGGATATTATCTGGCATATCCAGTACGGGTGTTAGACCAAATATGAGCAAAGAGACAAAGTTTGCTACGAGACTGGCTGCTAGCGTTGAGACCCAGAAAAATCGGGAAAAATGGTGATAAACTTCTTCTACCACAAAGAGAAGTCCTGCAATCGGAGCATTAAAGGCTGCGGCTAAACCCGCTGCAGCTCCACTAGCAATAAGAGAACGTTCCTCTACTGGACTGGATTTGAGCCATTTAGCAATTCCTTTACCGCCAACCGCTCCGAGTTGAATACTTGGCCCTTCACGCCCCAGCATAAGGCCACTTGCAATAGCCAAAATTCCTAGAATATATTTTTTCCAAAGTACGCCCCACCAGTTGAGGGTCATCAGTCCCTTTAATTCGGCTTCAACTTGAGGAATTCCTGAGCCTTTTATGTCTTTTTCTGATCGAGTTAATTTCGCACTGACCCAACAAACTATTAAATAAAATAGACCAATGATAAAAAGATTGCGCACTAGGTGCGCTTGATCTTGATAAAGTCCTTGTATCAGGTGGAAGCCTTTTTCGATTGAAAAACGAAAGGATCCGACGATGAGTCCTACGACGAGACCAACAATGATACCTCGTCCAACTTGGGATAATATGGTGCTTGAGGCAAAGGCAAATTCTTTCTTGGAACTGAGTGTTTCTGACTGTTCCTCCATAATCATTCCTTCTAACTTAACTTTCTTTTTCTCCTGAAACCAGTGATTTAACGGGTTCAAAGCTGGTTCGATGAATTGGGGTAACTCCTAGTTTTTTCAGTCCTTCCAAGTGTTTATCTGTTCCATAACCTGCATTAGCAGCAAAATCATAGCCAGGGAACTGCTGATCGTATTCCTTCATTAATTCATCACGTGTCACCTTGGCTACTATAGAAGCCGCTGCAATGGAGAGGGAATTAGCATCACCTTTGATGATGGAAGTTTGTGAAATGGGCAAATCCAGTTTCATGGCATCTATCAAAAGGTGTTCTGGTTGAGGACTGAGCTGAGAGATTGCTTCCTGCATGGCCAGTTTGGTCGCTTCATAGATATTGACTTGGTCTATGACACTATTATCCATTATACCAATTCCGATTGACAAGGCTTGGTCTTGAACTGCTTGATAAATTTCTAGATGTTTCTTTTTAGGAATTTTCTTGCTGTCGTTGAGACCTATAATCTTACAATTTTTAGGTAAGATAACGGCTGCAGCAACTACTGGCCCAGCAAGAGGACCACGACCAACCTCATCAACACCTGCAATTAAGGTCGATCCTTGCTTATAAAGTTCTTTTTCATAGGAAAGCATGGATTCCAAACGCAAATTTTCATCCAATTCAGCCTGAATGGCTTTTTTACGTTTGCTGATTTCTTTTTTAACCCCAGAGCGATTATCCTGCTCGAGTTCTAAAAAAATAGGGTTATTTAAGTCCTTGACTGTTGCAAGGAGTTCTTTGATTTCTTTAATCGTCGCCATCGAGGTCATCCAATGTATCTAAGGTATAGTTACCGAGTTTACCATCGCGGACTTCCTTCACGAAGAGACTGTAAAAACGATCATAGTCATCACGGAAACCGAGAGCGCGAGTCATATCCATAATAATAACAGGCGCTTCTTCTTCAATTTTCATTTGTTTGAAGCGTTCAGCCAGCTTTTCTGGATAATGTTCTTTGAAATAATTGATACCAAAAATAGTCACCTCATCCATAGGAAGCAACTGGTCTTTGATAGCTCCAGTCAAGGCCAACTTAAGCGCAACAGTTTCATCCTCAAACTTAGGCCAGAGAATCCCTGGTGTGTCTAGGATTTCAAGGTCTTTATTGGTTTTGAGCCATTGTTGACCTTTGGTGACACCAGGCTTGTTGCCGACAACGGCAATTTTCTTACCAGCCAAACGGTTCATAAGCGTGGATTTACCCGCATTTGGAATCCCGATAATCATGGTACGTAGGGTTTCAATCTTGATACCACGTTCCTTTTGGCGAGCAATCTTATCAGCCATGAGCTTTTTGGCAGCATCTGTTACAACTTTTACAGTCACTTGTTCTTTAGAATTGATAGCTAGCGTCTGGATTCCTTGTGATTCAAAATACTGGCGCCATTCCTTGGTCATTGCTGGGTCAGCCAAGTCCGCCTTATTTAAAATCAAGAGTTTTGGTTTATCGCCTACGATTTTGGTCAACATAGGGTTTTGACTAGATAGAGGTAAACGTGCATCCACCAAAATCGTTACAAAATCAACAAATTTTAAATTTTCCTGCACCTGTCGACGAGCTTTAGACATGTGACCAGGAAACCATTGAATAGTAGCCATAATAATTCCCCTTCCGACTAAAAAACGTGATAAAAACGTTTTCTTTCTTACTACCTATTCTATCATAAATGAGGAACTTTTGCACAGGCTTTGACCACAATAAATGATAAATAGTATTGGTTCGAAACATCCTTGATGCCAGTAACGATTTACTTGACTTTTTTTGT
>NZ_CAJZDT010000160.1:0-3461 GCF_915066115.1 uncultured Streptococcus sp.
CCCCAAAAAAATTCTGCTATAATGGCTCATGTAATAAAATATAACAACAAAAAGGAGAACGATATGACATCTGCTAAAGAATATATCCAAAGCGTGTTTGAAACTGTAAAAGCTCGTAACGGGCACGAGGCTGAATTCCTCCAAGCTGTTGAAGAATTTTTCAACACTTTGGAACCTGTATTTGAAAAACACCCTGAGTATATCGAAGAAAATATCTTGGCACGTATTACTGAACCAGAGCGCGTGATTTCTTTCCGTGTTCCTTGGGTTGACCGTGATGGAAAAATTCAAGTAAACCGCGGCTACCGTGTTCAATTCAACTCAGCTGTTGGACCATATAAAGGCGGACTTCGTTTCCACCCAACTGTAAACCAAGGAATTTTGAAATTCCTCGGATTTGAACAAATCTTTAAAAACGTCTTGACTGGACTTCCTATCGGTGGAGGTAAAGGTGGATCAGACTTCGATCCTAAAGGTAAAACAGATGCTGAAGTGATGCGCTTCTGCCAAAGCTTCATGACTGAGTTGCAAAAACACATCGGACCATCACTAGACGTACCTGCTGGTGATATCGGTGTTGGTGGACGTGAGATTGGTTACCTTTACGGTCAATACAAACGCCTTAACCAATTTGATGCTGGTGTCTTGACTGGTAAACCTCTTGGGTTTGGTGGTAGCTTGATTCGTCCAGAAGCAACTGGTTACGGTTTGGTTTACTATACTGAAGAAATGCTTAAAGCTAACGGTAACAGCTTTGCTGGTAAGAAAGTGGTCATTTCAGGTTCTGGTAACGTTGCTCAATACGCTCTTCAAAAAGCGACTGAACTTGGTGCAACTGTTATCTCTGTATCTGACTCAAATGGTTATGTCATCGATGAAAATGGTATCGACTTCGATCTTTTGGTTGACGTTAAAGAAAAACGTCGCGCTCGTTTGACTGAGTATGCAGCTGAGAAAGCAACTGCTACTTATCATGAAGGTTCTGTATGGACTTACGCTGGAAACTATGACATCGCTCTTCCATGTGCGACTCAAAACGAAATCAACGGTGAAGCAGCTAAACGTTTGGTTGCTCAAGGTGTGATCTGTGTATCTGAAGGTGCCAACATGCCAAGCGACCTTGATGCCATCAAAGTCTACAAAGAAAACGGAATCCTTTACGGACCTGCCAAAGCTGCCAACGCTGGTGGTGTAGCCGTTTCAGCCCTTGAAATGAGCCAAAACAGTCTTCGCCTCTCATGGACTCGTGAAGAAGTTGATGGACGTCTCAAAGACATCATGACAAACATCTTCAACACAGCTAAAACAACTTCAGAAACATATGGTCTTGATAAAGACTACCTTGCAGGAGCAAACATTGCTGCCTTTGAAAATGTAGCAAACGCTATGATTGCACAAGGTATTGTTTAAGATTCATTTGCTTAATCCTCAATCGCTTCGATTGGGGATTTTTATGTTGAATCCAAAAAACTCACCATTAACAGTGAGTTTTAACATCAGAATTTATTTTACTTTCATTAGGGCAGATGACAAACATTCAACAATCTCATCAACTGCTTCATCTATGTTTATAGTTCCTTCATCATTCAACATCATGGGAATAAGATAAGAAAAACTCAATGCTAAGATGTAACGAACAATTCTTTCATTTGACCAATTTAGAATAAGTCCTTTTTCTTTAAATTGATTTAAAACAGGGCTAATTGGTTCTATTATAGATTGAACAATAATATTTCCTAACTGAATAGAAAGATTTTTATCAATAAAAGAACGCCCCAAGAGAATTTTAACATGCATTTGATTCTCCTGAATGAAAAAGAGCCTATCTCGAACAATACTTTTTAAAAAGAAGGGAAAAATTTCTTGATCTACTGTGAATTTTTTTTCTGAGAAATCCGCAATCACTTCTGGAATAACCTGCTCTAGAAAAGTAGATAAAATGGCTTCTAAAATACCTTCCTTTGTTTTAAAGTAACTAAAAACAGTTCCTTCTGACACTCCAGCACGTTCGGCAATAAGGCTGGACGTTGTATTCTCAAATCCAATTTCTGAGAATAATTTTAAGCTTGATAATAATACTCGACGTTGTTTCAAGCTCAAGTTGCTAACTTCTAACGTCTGAGCATACTTTTGTTCTAAACTTTCCATCGCTAGCACCTCTCTTCTACTCTCTTACTTTTACGACTTTTTTGCCTCGACTGTGTCCCATTTTCAGACTACGATAGGCTTCTCTAACTGACTTTAGAGAAAAGTCATACACTTGATCAATTTTCAGCTGAATCTTCCCGTCTGAAACCATTTCAGCTAAAGTGCTAAAATCATCATATGTGGAATGTCTCGGACCAGTAAACTGAGCACCTTTTATCATAACATAGGGTGAAGGTACTAATGTCCCAATAGCTGTCCCCTTCAAGCCTAAACTAAAAGCCAATCTAACATAATCAGATCCATAACAATCCAAAAATTTTGTAATAGGCGTTGGACTAGCTGATAGAAGAGCCTTCTTGATATTCTCTTCGTAACTTACTGGTATAGCACCTAAAGACTTCAGATACTCTGCATTTTTCTTACTTGCTATTCCAATCACTGTCGCCCCCTTAGCAACTGCATACTGTACTGCAATACTTCCAATACCTCCTGCTGCAGCTGAAATAACAACAGTATCTCTTGAATTTAAACCGATTCTTCTAAAAGCCCCACCCACAGTTAGAGCAGCTACTCCCATAGTAGCTGCGTGAGTCATGTCGATCATCTCTGGTTTCAATACAATTTCTGATTCATTGACACAAATTTCTGTTGCTAAAGCTCCCCTATTAGTTCCCAAACCAGGATCGCTAATCATTGTTCCAAACACCTTATCTCCTACTGAAAACCTAGTTACTTCATTTCCAACTTCTGTAATAACTCCAGAAAAATCTCTCCCCACACCTCTTGGAAATAAAGATGATTTAGATTCAAACCAACGACTTGGTTTCCTTAATTTCGTTATAAAAGATAGAAATCGAAGGGGTTTCGCTCCCTCAAAAGTTTTATAATCAATAGGATTTAAACCAACAGCATGAACTTCTACTCTCACCTGATTTACCTCCAAGGCTGTAGAGTCTATCTTCAGCAAATCCAAGACCTCTTCGTTACCGAAACGACTGTACTCTATTGCTTCAACAACCATTTTCTTTACTCCTTAATTTCACAAAAATTGAGTGAACACTCATTTTTATAAATTATACTCTTAATTTGTAAGAAAATCAATATTATCGTTTGATAACGATTTATGACATGATACAAATATCTATCATTTCGATTTACCAATATGATTCTTTCAATCTAACTCTCCTCACTTTTAAAGATTCCTTTCCCTTTTTTCCCCCTGGCACATAAAAATAAAAACCGCTAGTCCTAAGAATAGCGGTTTAATCATGTTTTTAAGCTACTAATGTAGTTGCTCTATTATTTAAGAGTAA
>NZ_CAJZDT010000161.1:0-3459 GCF_915066115.1 uncultured Streptococcus sp.
AGAAAAATACTTTTCTGATATCGTCTTCTAATAAGTCTTCTTTTTTCCCAAACCCCACTAAAATTTCTTTTTCACCATTAAATGGTAAATTACAATAAACTTCGTTTAATTTCCCACTAAATAGTTTTTTTTCTTTTGTATAAGCTAATAATTCATTAGTATAGTCTATATCTTCAAAAATAAACGTTACTTTCGTTCCATTAGCTTTATTAAAATTAAATTTCATCATAATCACCTCATATCATAGATATTTCTTGTTTATTTAATTTTTTCCGCTTACCATCGAACTCAATTATACCCAATGTTCAAATTCAAGAATCATTTAAAATTATGTTACATATCCTCTTTTCTGGATAATTGTTCTTTTTAAAAATCAAAAACAACTTTACAATAAACCCACAATATACAATCATTATATCATGCGATGAGATGAAAATCAGTATATTTTTCGATTTTTTTATGTCTAATTTTTGAATGTTAAGTTCATATTTTTAGTTTTTATAAAAATTTCAAAATAAAAACGTTGATTTAACAACGTTTCACCAATTAATAATGGAGCCGGTGGGAGTCGAACCCACGTCCAAACACCTGCCAACATATTTGTCTACAACCATAGGTCATGTATTAATTTAACAGTCCCTCGACACATAACTCAAGCCTAGAAACTGCGAGTCTATCAATCTCTTATCAAGTCGCTAGACAAGACTTGATCGTATCTCGCTAATAATAAGACCTGTCATTGAACACGAGCAATCCAAATCGGGTCACGCCTGCTGGTTTTTAGGCAGCTAGAGCGTAAGAAGTGTTATTTTTTGCAGTTATATTTAACTGAGCGTTTACGTCGCCACACGAGTCGCAAAATATGCCTCATAATGCCTGTCGAATCCGTAACGACCCCAAAAGACAGTAAAACCATTATACCTTATCTAACACAAAAATGCAAAAAGGAAATCAACTAACTACAAAAGATAGTCTTTCAAAGCTTTGGTCAAAACCTGATAACCGGGAACACTAAGGTGCAACCCATCAGTTGTATAATCTTTTTTGAGTTGGCCTGCTTGGTCTGTCAAACAATCAAAAACTGGCACAAATTCCACCTGCATATAGGCTGAAGCAAGCTCTTGATAGGCTTGATTCCACTCCTGTATCTTTTCATTCGTGCGGATATAGACTGTCTGCTTGTACTCCTCTCCCTCATTGACTGGCAAAATAGAAAGCAATTTCATCTCAGTCAATGGATAATCGCGAGCAATGGATTGTATGATAGCTTCGAGGTTATTGAGAGCCTCATTCACAGGCACATCTTTTCCGATATCATTTGTCCCAATCAAAAGGACAATTTTATCTACCGCCCCACCGTACAGATGCGCATCTAGATTCTCTAGTAACAGCCCTGTCTGATAACCTCGAATGCCTCGATTGACAATCGTCTTCGAAGTCCCAAATAGTTCCTGCAGAGGATAATATTCGACAATGGAATCCCCAATAAAAAGAATTTCTGGCTCTACAGCAGAAACCTGATTTAAGTGACGATACTTGGTTTGGATTTTACCCTGTTCCTTTAGGAGCCAATTTTCTAATAACTGTACTGCCACTTCATTCTCCTTTTTCTAACCAGTTTTCCAAGACTTGATAAACTCCTCCTTGGCTGTTGGCTGGCGCTAGAGTAGTAGCCACAGCTTTGGCCTTATCATCAGCATTTTCCATCGCATAGGCAATTCCAGCCATTTCAAGCATTTCAACATCATTTTCACTGTCACCAAAAGCCATGATTTCTTGGGGGTTCAAGTCCCAACGCTTGAGTAATTCTTCCAAGCCCCATGCTTTATGAATTCCAGCTTGGAGAATATCAATGCAACCATAGCCACTGGATACAGCCCGGACACGGCCATCAAATAGAGCATTAATTTCTTCCAAAACTGGACTCAAACGTTCCTCACCAACAACCATACTCATCTTGAGCACACCACCAAAAAGGTCAGAGGTTAATTCATCCACAAACTGCATCCGTTTGTAAAATTTTTCAATCATTTCTGGAGTCATAAAACTTTCAAGTTCTGTGAAAATCGTACCTTCCTTAACGAAACCACCCTTCATCCCCGTTACAACAAACTGATCCTGACACGCTCGACCCTCGAAATAAGCCAAAGCCTTATCGACAATGAAATCATCCCAAGTCTGTGCCTGAATCAATTCATTGTTTTCAAAAATACGAGCGCCATTGGCAACAACCAGAACCACTCTATTTACCAAGTGCTCCAGTAGTTGCCTCATGCGGTGAATTTCATTTCCCGTCGCGATGACAAAACGAATGCCCCTTTGATCCAACTGATCTAAAAGCTTTTCCAAGCGTGGAAGATCAAGCTGGCCTCTAGCATCCAGCAAGGTTCCATCCATATCTGTCGCAATTACTTTAATCGTCATTTACTTTCCTCTGAATTCAAGCTAATCCCACTTCAATCCTACATGTTCGTTCATTTCTTTATAGGCTGCATCAATTCGTTCCTTAGTCGCTTCATCTAACTGCTCACGATGACTACCACCCTCGATAAAGTCTTCTAGGATATAGGTTTGGTAATGATATAAGGGATATCCTTCTGGTGAAAAAGTTCCTTTTGGTGTTCGATTGACCCAAGTAGGATGAGCTTTAGCTGTTTCAATAGTTGTTTGTCCACCTTTTTTCTTGACGGTTACATCCATAAGAACACCACGCTCAGTCCACTTCGCATTGTCTACACCAGTCATTGTTTCAATACGTTGGTTAGAGATAAAGTTTCCCATAGAATAGATGATAAGTTTTTTCTCTCCATCTTTTTCAACAGTCTCTGATGGCTCAACTACGTGTGGATGGCCTCCAAAGATAATATCCGCTCCCCAATCAATCATCTTGTGGTACAAAGCCTTTTGCTCTTCAGTAGGTTCTATGCGATACTCCACACCCATCTGAGGCATGATAACAGTAATGTCCGCTTCCTTCTCTGCACGCTCAATTTCAGCCTTCATCTTATCTTCATTTAGGTCTGAAAGATAGCGGTTATAGTCCTCTTGCGAAACACTTTGCTCAATTCCATTAAATCCATAAGAATAAGCCAAAAGTGCAACCTTGATGCCGTTCACTTCCTTAATGACCAGCGGAGCCTGATCACGTGGCTCGTGCGTATAAACTCCAATTGGTGTTATTCCTGCTTTTTCGATAGCATTTGCCGTTGAAATAACCCCCTCAATTTGCGAATCCAAAATGTGATTATGAGCTAAATCTAGAACATGATAACCTGCATCCTTAATGGCATCCATAACTTCAGCAGGAGCATTAAAGAGAGGATAACCTGCTAAAAAATGATCCTTATTAATGGTTCCTTCAAAGTCACCAATAGCTAAGTCTGCTTGCTTAAGCCAAGGAGTAACATACTCAAAATTCTCATGAAAATCATACGTTCCATCATCCTTTTTTGCTGAAAA
>NZ_CAJZDT010000162.1:0-3452 GCF_915066115.1 uncultured Streptococcus sp.
CCAAGACCAATCAAGACCAAAGGCCCCATAGCACGGAAGATTTCTCCAATCCCACGCAGACTACCAAAGGCTGTATAGAACAATTCTTCATAGCCCCAAATAGCATCATAACCGAAGATCCACATAACAATGGCCCCAAGTAAAATTCCTAGGAAGACAGAAATCAAGGGAACCGAAATTTGTTGTAATTTTTTAGACATCACTCTTCTCCTTTCCCAAGTTTCCACCAGCCATCAAGACACCAAGTTCTTGCTTATTGGTTGTTTCTGGTGACACAATACCTTGAATCTTACCATCGTGGATAACAGCAATACGGTCTGAGACATTTAAAATCTCATCCAATTCAAAGCTGACAACAAGAACAGCCTTCCCATTATCACGCTCTTCAATCAAGCGTTTGTGGATATATTCAATGGCACCGACATCCAAACCACGAGTTGGCTGGCTGACGATAAGGAGATCAGGATCTCGATCAATTTCACGAGCAATAATTGCTTTTTGTTGATTTCCTCCTGAGAGTGCAGCTGCAGGAACAAATTCGCTGGCAGCACGAACATCAAACTCTTCCATTAGCTTTTTAGCATAAGAAGTAATATTTGAATAGTTCAAAATTCCATTTTTACTATGTGGTTCTTTGTAGTAGGTTTGAAGGGCAATATTCTCAGAAATCATCATTTCCAAAATCAAGCCATCACGGTGACGGTCTTCTGGAACGTGCCCAACACTCAACTCTGTAATCTGACGTGGGGGCAAGCCTACAATTGAATCTCCTTTTAGCTCGATGCTACCAGATTCAACCTTGCGAAGACCTGTGATTGCTTGAATGAGTTCAGACTGACCATTTCCATCAATCCCCGCAATACCAACAATCTCTCCAGCACGAACATCCAAGGACAGATTTTTAACAGCTGGAACACCACGGTTTTCATTGACCACCAAATCTTTGATAGACAAGATCACTTCTTTTGGTTGAGAGGTTTGCTTCTCTGTTTTAAAGGAAACAGAACGTCCTACCATCATTTCCGCCAAATCAGCATTGGTAGCTCCTGCAATTTCGACAGTTTCAATTGATTTCCCACGACGGATAACTGTAACGCGGTCAGAAACTGCTCGAATCTCGTCCAACTTGTGGGTGATCAAGATAATTGATTTTCCTTCTTTGACAAGATTTTTCAAAATAGCCATCAACTCATCAATTTCTGATGGAGTCAAAACAGCCGTTGGTTCGTCAAAGATAAGGATATCAGCCCCCCGATAAAGGGTTTTTAAAATTTCTACACGTTGTTGGGCTCCAACTGAGATGTCTGCTACCTTGGCAGAAGGGTCAACAGCTAAGCCATAACGTTCAGAAAGAGCCTTGATTTCTTTGCTAGCTCCAGCGATATCTAGCACACCATTTTTAGTCAATTCACTACCTAAAATGATGTTTTCAGCCACTGTGAAGGCTTCTACCAACATAAAGTGCTGGTGGACCATTCCGATTCCCAAGCTAGCTGCTTTAGATGGTGAATCGAGATTGACAACTTGACCGTTGACCACAATCTCACCACTGGTTGGTTCAAGAAGCCCTGCTAACATATTCATTAGCGTGGACTTTCCAGCCCCATTTTCTCCTAAAAGTGCATGAATTTCACCTTTTCGTAGGTGCAGGTTGATTTTGTCGTTGGCAACAAATTCACCAAACACCTTGGTAATATCACGCATCTCAATGACATTTTCGTGTGCCATGTGCTCTTCCTTTCAGAGTCTTATTTTATTTCAATAAAACTTGCTAGTTTGTCTAGTAGCAAGCTTTACTGAGACAAAATGATTTTGTCTCAACTCTTAAAAAAGCGGCCGAGGGCCGCTTCCTAAGAAATGACTTCCATCCATTATTTTGCAGGAACTTTTACGCTTCCATCAAGGATTTTAGCTTTTGCATCTTCAACAGCTTTTTTACCTTCTTCTGAAAGGTTTGTTACTGCCAAGTCAACCCCTTTATCTTTCAATGAGTAAACGATTACTTGACCGCCAGGGAACTCACCTTTTTCTGCTTTGTTAGCAATATCTTTTACAGTTGTGCGAACTTGTTTCAAAGTAGATACAAGAACAAAGTTTGATTCTTTACCATCTTTAGAAGTGTATTTACCTTCTACTTCTTGGTCACGGTCAACACCGATAACCCAAACTTTTTCACTTTCAGAACGGCTTTCATTGAGTGATTTTGCTTCTGCAAAGACACCTGCACCTGTACCACCAGCTACTTGGTAAACAACGTCTGCACCAGCTGCATATTGTGCCGCTGCAATTGTTTTACCTTTGGCATTATCATTAAATGAACCAGCATAGTCAACTTGTACTTTTATAGATGAATCTACCGAGGCAACACCTGCCTTGAAACCAGCTTCAAAACGAGAGATAACTTCAGACTCCATACCACCTACAAAACCAACTTGTTTTGTCTTAGTTGTTTTAGCTGCTGCAACACCTGCGAGATAAGCAGATTCATTGTCAGCGAAAGTTACACTAGCAACATTCTTTTTATCTTTAATCACATCATCAATCAAAACATAGTTCAAATCAGAGTGGTCTTTTGCTGCTTCTTCAACCGCATTGTGAAGGGCAAAACCAACACCGAAGATTAGGTTGTAGCTTCCAGCCGCTTGTTGCAAGTTGTTAGCGTAGTCAGCTTCACTTGTTGATTGGAAGTAAGTGAAACCTTTATCTTTTGAAAGATTGTGTTCTTTACCCCAGTCTTGCAAACCTTCCCAAGCTGATTGGTTGAATGATTTGTCATCAACACCACCAGTATCAGTGACGATTGCTGCTTTTGTCTTCACATCAGAAGATGAAGCTGCGTTACGAGAAGAGCGGTTACCACATGCAGCAAGTCCAACTGCTGCCACTGCAACTAGACCAAGGCCTAGCCATTGTTTCTTGTTCATTACTGAACCTCCTAAATAAGATGTGCAACGATGTTGCAAGTATGGATTGGTTGGCCACAAGGACCGTGCCACTCAGAGAGCGACTCAGACTAGTTTAAGTCTGTAAAAGAGTATGGAAGTAACTCCCCGACCGTCATCTCGACCGTCGATTTATCTTTTGCGACTAAGGTCACTTTTAGATCTTGTTCAAAAAATTCAGCCATCACTTGGCGACAAGCACCACATGGCGAGATTGGTTTTTCAGTTTGTCCATAAACAATCAATTCGGAAAACTCTCTTTGGCCTTCGGAAACTGCTTTAAAAATCGCTGTACGCTCTCCGCAGTTGGTCAAAGGATAGCTAGCATTCTCAATATTGACACCTGTATAAGTGCTACCATCTTTTGTCACTAAAACAGCTCCGACTGGAAAATGAGAATAGGGCACATAGGCTTTCTTGCTGGTTTCAATTGCTAGTTCAATCAACTCAGTAGTCGCCATCAGCCAATTCTCCTTTTAAAATGGCTAACACCCCCTACGATCCTCCACT
>NZ_CAJZDT010000163.1:0-3392 GCF_915066115.1 uncultured Streptococcus sp.
ACTAGTGCTGCTTGGGCGTGTGCACCCGACCCCCCCAGTTCCAGCCGCCATATCTAGTATTTTCAACTCTTTTTTATCAACAAAAAGTTCTTCGTCTGCCTCAATCAAGAGGAGGTTGACCATCAGAGCGATAACCTCACGAGGAGTATAGTGAGACCCCGCTTCCTCATTTTCAGAAAATCGGCGGATGATATCTTCAAACATATAGCCCATACGCATAGAGTCAACTGAACTTGGAGACAAATCAATTTGAGAGAACTTTTTAATAACCGTAAAAAGGCGACCACTTTGTGCTAGGGTACGAACTTGCTCTTTAAATTTTAGGTTTTCAATAATGTCCTTGACACGACAGGAATAGCCATCCAGATAGGATAGAAAATTTTCCTCGATTGCATTTGGATCGTTTTGAAGATTTTCCAACGTAAAAGGACTAACATTGTAGTAACGATAGCCTGAGAGTTTCTCCAACACTTTCTCAGGTGTATTGGGATTTGCTTTGTATTGTGCTACCACCTGATCCTTGGTTGGCAACAAGGCAGCTTCTAAACGAGTCAGGACAAACATTGGAATGATGACATCGCGATACTTATCTGCTCGATAAGCTCCTCTAAGAGTGTTAGCGATAGACCAAACCGTATTGACATCATTAGAAATTTGGATGTCATTTGCTTGGAATAGTGGTAATTTTTCTTTGAAATTAGACATTTACTTCCCCTGTTTTTATTATTAACAATTCTCTTCATTATACCACAAAATACAAGTGATAAAGCGTATTCAAGGGAAAAGATCGAAGTTTATATACTAAATTTCTTTACTGAGTTTTTGTCTTTTGTACTAGGGCTTCTGTCATTTTCCAAAAAACTTTATCTTAAACTTACTCATAAAAATTTAAAAAATAAAAAGCCCACCTTTCAGTAGACTTAGCAGTGATCTTTGAAGGACAAAAAAGCGATGCTATCTCCATCCATCATATAAATCAAGCGATTTTCTGCATCAATATGACGTGACCAAGCTCCTTGGTAATCATATTTGAGCGGCTCTGGTTTTCCTATTCCTGTAAATGGATCGCGTTGAATATCCTTGATTAGTTTATTGATTCTTTTTAGTGTTTTCTTATCCTGAGTTTGCCAGTAGCAATAATCTGCCCACGCATCTTCTGTAAACTTGAGCAGCATTCCTCACTCCTCAATCACATGGACTTGAGTGCTTCCAGCACGGACTTGAGCCATTCCTCGCAAAACCTTATCAGAAAGTTCCTTATTTTGAACAATTCTCAGAGTTTCTTGAATACTATCCCACTCGCTCTTTGAAAGAACTACAATGTCCTCATCTGGATTTTTATTAACCACCGTCAAAGGCTCAAATTCATCGTTTACCTTCTTCATGTAGTCTTTTAAATGATTTCGGAACGTTGAGTAAAGAACTGCTTCCATAACCATACCTCGTTTTACCTCTTTTCCACTATTATACACAAAAAGAAAGAAAGAAATTGTCAGGAACTTGTACAAGATTTTCTTTTCTATCTATTTATACTCAATGAAAATCAAAGAGCAAACTAGGAAACTAGCCGCAGGCTGTACTTGAGTACGGCAAGGCGACGTTGACGTGGTTTGAATTTGATTTTCGAAGAGTATTATTCGTAAAAAATTCAAAAAGTCCACCTTTCAGTAGACTTAGTTTATTTCTATTCTTATCGGCACTCTTCCAAAATTCTGCTCTGCTATACCTGGATTTCCCAGTTGGTAAATCTGATCTGCCTTTTGAGTCATGACATCCCAAGGTTCTTTACCAATTCGGCTGACTAGATTAATCTGTCCCTTCAAGGACTTGAGGTGCTGCCTGCCTTTTTCAGTAAATCCAAGGACATGAATCCCTTCTGGCAAATCACTTTCTCTAGCCTGCACCAAGATATAGGTCAAGAGGCGTCTGACACGCGCCTTGGTGTAGCGTTTGGTGGAAACCACCTCAACCAAGTCTTTCAGAGATTGGGCTGTTTTAATAGCCTCTTTAATGCGCACAGCCATTTCTTGATTGACCTGATAGATGGTGGTTAGGTCGGGATTTGACAAGATTTGATAATGGAGCAAGAGAAAATAGTCTTCCCAGTTCACCTTACTGGCCTGCTCAAAGAGGGTAACAGAAGGCATAAAGCGTTCTAAAAAATCTTGGTCCTTCTGGTGCTGACGGAGAGCTGTCGCTGAGGCAAAGTCCACATCCTTGTCCACAGAATGGTAACCTGCCCCCTGACGTTGAATCGGATGCAGTTTGATGTTGTGTCCAGCGACGGATTTGGCATAGGCGAGAGCAAGGACATGATTGGGCGTATTGCCTGAAAAATCAAGACCTGCAAATTCCTTCCACATGGCCTGGGTTTTCTGTGGATAGGAAAGAGAATCAGGCAGATTTTCCACAAATTTCTCCATCTCAGCCCCCTGCTCTGTGTATAAGTCAGCGATTTTCTGGTAATCTAGAACTTCCTCCGTCCCAAAGGCTAGAGTATCAATCCCCAACCGAGCCAAGATATCCACAGCTCCTTGGCCGAAGAAATCCGCCGCCTGAACACTGACTAAAAAGGGCAATTCCACTACCAGATCAGCTCCATTTTCCAGCGCCATCTGGGCCCGTGTCCACTTGTCCACGACAGCAGGCTCACCTCTCTGCATGAAATTCCCAGACATGGCAACGATTTTCAGCCCCTTCGCCTGCTCAAGCAGGTATTTATGTCCATTATGAAAAGGATTAAACTCCGCGATAATACCTGTGATGGTCATAGTGATCTCCTACTTCTGCGCCACAAAAAACCAACGGGTGCTGGTTTCTGTTGGCTCCTTGTCCTCAAAGTCCGCATAGAGTTTGAAGGACTTGAATCCAGCCTGTTCCAGCAAAATATCATAGGTCAAAACCTCATAGGTTCGCTCCTCATGAACTTCATCGTGGCGACTAAAGGAACCGTCAGCCTCCTTGATAAAGAAGGTTAGTTCATGAACGATAGAGTGAGGCGCCGCGTCCTCGTAGGTATCCCATAGCATGGCAAAATCTTCCGCATTTTCATGGTAGGAATAGCCTGGAAAAACTTCATCTGTCTGGTAGGTCGAATGCACATCAAAGATGAAGATGCCATCTTCGTTGAGAGCATTATAGACTTCCTTAAAGACGTCCCCTACTTCCACCTCATCCTGCATATAGCAGATAGAGTCCGAATAACACGTGACAAAGTCATATTTACCTGCCTTGGACAAATCCAGCATATTGCCTTCAATAAAATCAATCTTTTGCTTGGCTGAAGTCGCTCTCTTCTCCGCAATCTTCAACATATCAGCACTCAAATCAAGTCCAGTTACATCAAAGCCTGCTTGAGAAAAGCGCACAGACTGGATACCTGTTCCACAAGC
>NZ_CAJZDT010000164.1:0-3349 GCF_915066115.1 uncultured Streptococcus sp.
ATTCCCAAAATGCTTTAGAGTTAGCTAGCGAAAATGCTAAAAATCAAAATCTTCAAATATTTTTAAAAAAATCTGACTGTTTTACAGAAATTTCTGAAAAATATGATATAATTGTTTCCAATCCACCCTATATCTCTCGTGAAGATGCGTCAGAGGTCGGCTTGAATGTTTTGCATTCAGAACCTCATCTAGCTCTCTTTGCAGACGAGGATGGCCTAGCTATTTACCGTAGAATTGCGGAAGATGCAAAAGACTATCTCAAAGATGGTGGTAAGATTTACCTTGAAATTGGATACAAGCAAGGTCAAAGTGTTCCTGAACTTTTTAGGAAACATCTTCCTGAACAGCGAGTTCGAACACTCAAGGACCAATTTGGTCAAGATAGGATGGTCGTAGTTGATGATGGACAGGATTAGACAAGAGTTGGAAAAGGGTGGGGCGGTTGTTTTACCTACCGAGACAGTTTATGGTCTCTTTGCCAAAGCTCTAGACGAAAAAGCAGTTAATCATGTATACCAGCTCAAACGTCGTCCAAGAGACAAGGCGCTTAATCTCAATATCGCCTCTTTAGAGGATATCTTGAACTTTTCAAAGAATCAGCCAACTTATCTACAAAAACTTGTAGAGACCTTTTTACCAGGTCCCTTGACCATTATCCTTGAAGCCAATGACCGAGTTCCCTATTGGGTCAATTCTGGTCTTGCAACTGTTGGATTTCGGATGCCGAGTCATCCCATTACCCTTGATTTGATTCGAGAGACGGGGCCCTTGATTGGACCGTCTGCCAATATTTCAGGTCAGGCAAGTGGAGTGACATTTAAGCAAATTCTAGAGGATTTTGACCAAGAGGTTTTGGGTCTGGAAGACGATGCTTTTCTAACTGGACAGGATTCAACTATTTTGGATTTGTCTGGAGACAAGGTGAAAATCTTACGCCAAGGGGCCATTAAGCGAGAAGATATTCTTGCTCGGTTGCCAGAGATTTCTTTTGAGGAGGCTTAAAATGCTAAGAAATTTAAGAGAAACAGATGTGAAAGCTATTTGTAACATCAACCAAGAGGCTTTGGGCTATTCTTTTAGTCCAGAGGACACAGCTAGTCAACTAACTATATTATCTCAGGATTCACATCATTTCCTACTTGGCTATGAGGATGAAGACAGTCATGCCTTGCTTGGATATGTCCACGCTGAGGTCTATGAATCACTTTATTCTAAAGCAGGATTTAATATTTTAGCCTTAGCAGTTTCACCTCAAGCGCAAGGGCAAGGTATTGGTAAAAGCTTATTGCAAGGGTTGGATCAAGAAGCAAAAAGACGGGGTTATGGGTTTATCCGCTTAAACTCTGCCGATCATCGTCTGGGTGCTCATGCATTTTATGAAAAAGTTGGTTATACTTGTGATAAAGTGCAGAAACGGTTTATTCGCATCTTTTAGTTTATTTTCTTATTGTAAAACAAACTAAAGGACCAGTCACACTATAAAGGAGAAGACCTATGATTTTTGACAAAGACGATTTTAAAGCATATGATGCTGATCTCTGGAATGCTATTGCCAAAGAAGAAGAACGCCAACAAAACAACATTGAGTTGATTGCTTCGGAAAACGTAGTTTCCAAGGCTGTTATGGCAGCTCAAGGGTCTATCTTGACGAATAAATACGCCGAAGGCTACCCAGGTCGCCGTTATTATGGTGGAACAGATGTAGTAGACGTGGTAGAAAGTCTAGCTATTGAACGTGCAAAAGAAATTTTCGGTGCAAAATTTGCCAATGTCCAACCTCACTCAGGAAGCCAAGCCAACTGTGCGGCTTACATGGCCTTGATTGAGCCAGGTGATACCGTTATGGGGATGGATTTGGCAGCAGGTGGACACTTGACTCACGGAGCTCCTGTCAGCTTCTCAGGTCAAACTTATAACTTTGTGTCTTATAGTGTGGACCCTGAAACAGAACTCTTGGACTTTGATGCTATCTTGAAACAAGCCCAAGAAGTAAAACCAAAATTGATTGTAGCAGGTGCTTCAGCCTATTCTCAAATTATCGACTTTTCAAAATTCCGTGAAATTGCTGATGCTGTTGGAGCTAAGCTCATGGTGGACATGGCTCATATCGCTGGTTTGGTGGCAGCTGGTCTACATCCGAGCCCAGTGCCATACGCTCACATCACTACAACAACGACCCACAAAACCCTTCGTGGACCACGTGGTGGTTTGATTTTGACTAATGACGAAGAACTTGCTAAGAAAATCAATTCAGCTATTTTCCCAGGTATTCAGGGCGGTCCTTTGGAGCATGTTGTTGCAGCTAAGGCAGTTTCATTCAAAGAAGTTTTGGATCCAGCCTTCAAGGAATACGCTGCTAATGTGATCAAAAACAGCAAGGCTATGGCAGATGTCTTCTTGCAAGACCCTGATTTCCGTATTATTTCTGGTGGGACTGAAAACCACCTCTTCCTAGTGGATGTGACTAAGGTTGTAGAAAACGGAAAAGTTGCTCAAAACTTGCTGGATGAAGTCAATATTACCCTAAATAAAAACTCAATTCCTTACGAAACCTTGTCACCATTCAAGACAAGTGGGATTCGTATCGGAGCAGCAGCCATTACTGCACGTGGATTTGGTGAAGAAGAAAGTCGCAAAGTGGCTAAGCTCATCATTAAAACCCTCAAGAATGCAGAAAATGAAGCTGTCTTAGAAGAAGTGAGAAGTGCAGTTAAAGAATTAACAGATGCCTTCCCATTATACGAGGACTAATACTTTTATGGACATTTATATTAAGAAAGCTATTATCCATCAGTTCAGTCCGGATGATACCGAGCTGTTCCTAGCGGATAAGTTTCTCAATATCACTCCAAAAATCGAAGAATACTTGCGTAAAAAAATTGAACGTGTGTATTCAGATGAAGCTAAGACTGGGATTTTCGAAGAAGAAAATCCCTTCTTCAATCACATCACAGACGATTTGTTGGAGACATCAGTAACACTGGCTAATCTCTGGAAAGAGGAGTTCAGCATTTCAGAAAATCTCAAGACCAATGACTTGATTTTTGTGCAATTTTCTAAAGAAGGTGTAGAACATTTTGCTTTCTTACGAATTGCCCTGCGGGAGACCTTGACTCACCTCGGAGGAGAGGTTGACAATCCAATCAAGCTAACTCAGAATAACTTGCCTGGATTTGGAACGGGTGCTGATGAGGCCTTAGTGATTAATCTTCAGAGCCGCAAGTACCATCTGATTGAAAAACGAATCAAGTACAACGGGACTTTTTTGAACTATTTTTCAGAAAATCTCCTAGCTGTCGCTCCTAAGATTTCTCCCAAGAAATCCATCAAGGAATTGGAAAAAACAGCC
>NZ_CAJZDT010000165.1:0-3273 GCF_915066115.1 uncultured Streptococcus sp.
ATTAATAGAGGTATATGTGAGGAGATTTTACTATCTCCTTTTTTACTACAAAAATTTTAGAAAAAAGTCTACTTTTTTTTATAAAAGCCTTTACAAAAAAAATTAAAGTGGTATAATTAATACATAGTTAAGTGCAAACGTTTTCGTAAAACGTTTGCCTAAATAAAAATAAAGGAGATTTGAATGATGAAAGATACATTCAAAAATGTCTTGTCTTTCGAGTTTTGGCAAAAATTCGGTAAGGCTTTGATGGTGGTTATCGCGGTTATGCCGGCTGCTGGTTTGATGATTTCAATCGGTAAGTCTATCGTAATGATTAACCCAACTTTTGCACCACTTGTAGTTACTGGTGGAATTCTTGAGCAAATTGGTTGGGGGGTTATCGGTAACCTTCACATTTTGTTTGCCCTAGCAATTGGAGGAAGCTGGGCTAAAGAACGTGCTGGTGGTGCTTTCGCCGCTGGTCTTGCCTTCATCTTGATTAACCGTATCACTGGTACAATCTTTGGTGTATCAGGAGATATGTTGAAAAATCCAGATGCTATGGTCACAACTCTCTTTGGTGGTTCAATCAAAGTTGCTGATTACTTCATCAGTGTTCTTGAAGCTCCAGCATTGAACATGGGTGTGTTTGTAGGGATTATCTCAGGTTTTGTAGGGGCAACTGCTTACAATAAATACTACAACTTCCGTAAACTTCCTGATGCACTTTCATTCTTCAACGGGAAACGTTTTGTACCATTTGTAGTTATTCTTCGTTCAGCAATCGCTGCAATTCTACTTGCTGCCTTCTGGCCAGTAGTTCAAACAGGTATCAATAGCTTTGGTATCTGGATTGCCAACTCACAAGAAACTGCTCCAATCCTTGCACCATTCTTGTATGGTACTTTGGAACGTTTGCTCTTGCCATTTGGTCTTCACCATATGTTGACTATCCCAATGAACTACACAGCTCTTGGTGGTACTTATGACATTTTAACTGGTGCAGCTAAAGGTACTCAAGTATTTGGTCAAGACCCACTATGGCTTGCATGGGTAACAGACCTTGTTAACCTCAAAGGTACTGATGCAAGTCACTACCAACAATTGTTAGATACTGTTCACCCAGCTCGTTTCAAAGTTGGACAAATGATCGGTTCATTCGGTATCTTGATGGGTGTGATCGTGGCTATCTACCGTAATGTTGATGCTGATAAGAAACATCAATATAAAGGTATGATGATTGCGACAGCTCTTGCAACATTCTTGACAGGGGTTACTGAACCAATCGAATACATGTTCATGTTTGTAGCAACACCTATGTATCTTGTTTACTCACTTGTTCAAGGTGCGGCCTTCGCTATGGCTGACGTCGTGAACCTACGTATGCACTCATTCGGTTCAATCGAGTTCTTGACTCGTACACCTATTGCGATTAGCGCTGGTATCGGTATGGATATTGTTAACTTTATCTGGGTAACTGTTCTCTTTGCCGTAATCATGTACTTTATCGCAAACTTCATGATTCAAAAATTCAACTACGCAACTCCAGGACGTAACGGAAATTACGAAACTGCTGAAGGTTCAGAAGAAGCTAGCAGCGAAGTGAAAGTTGCAGCAGGTTCTCAAGCTGTAAACATTATCAACCTTCTTGGTGGACGTGCAAACATCGTTGATGTTGATGCATGTATGACTCGTCTTCGTGTAACTGTAAAAGATGCTGACAAAGTCGGTGATGCAGAACAATGGAAAGCAGAAGGAGCTATGGGTCTTGTCATGAAAGGACAAGGAGTTCAAGCTATCTACGGTCCAAAAGCAGACGTATTGAAATCTGATATCCAAGATATCCTTGATTCAGGTGAAATCATTCCTGAAACTCTTCCAAGTCAAATGACAGAAGCGCAACAAAACACTGTTCAATTCAAAGGTCTTACTGAGGAAGTTTACTCAGTAGCAGACGGTCAAGTTGTTGCCTTGGAACAAGTGAAAGATCCAGTATTTGCTCAAAAAATGATGGGTGACGGATTTGCTGTAGAACCTGCAAATGGAAACATTGTATCTCCAGTTTCAGGTACTGTATCAAGCATCTTCCCTACAAAACATGCTCTTGGTCTTGTGACTGAAGCGGGTCTTGAAGTACTTGTTCACATTGGTTTGGACACAGTAAGTCTTGAAGGAAAACCATTTACTGTTCATGTAGCTGAAGGACAAAAAGTTGCAGCAGGTGATCTTCTTGTCACAGCTGACTTGGATGCTATCCGTGTAGCAGGTCGTGAAACTTCAACAGTGGTTGTCTTCACAAATGCTGAAGCTATTAAATCAGTTAAATTAGAACAAACAGGTTCTCTTGCAGCTAAAACAGCAGTTGCTAAAGTAGAATTGTAATACACTTGAGGTTGGAAGCTGTTTTCCAACCTCTTGTTTTAGGAGAAAAGCATGAAATTTTTAACACTCAATACTCATAGCTGGATGGAAAAAGAAGCTGAGGAAAAATTCCAGCTCTTGCTTGAAGATATTCTTGATAAAGACTATGATTTGATCTGTTTCCAAGAAATCAATCAGGAGATTACTTCACCAGAGGTGGAGCTTAATGACCTTTATCAAGCTTTGCCAGCAGCTGAGCCGATTCATCAAGATCATTATGTTAGACTTTTGGTTGAAAAATTGTCAGAGCAAGGAAAAAATTACTATTGGACCTGGGCCTATAACCATATCGGCTATGATCGCTACCATGAAGGTGTGTCTATCTTGTCTAAAACGCCTATTGAAGCACGAGAAATTTTGGTTTCAGATGTGGATGATCCAACAGACTATCATACTCGTCGCGTTGCCCTGGCTGAAACTGAAGTCGATGGTAAGGAGCTTGCAGTTGCCAGTGTCCATCTTTCGTGGTGGGGTAAAGGTTTCCAAGAAGAATGGGCACGATTTGAGGCTGTCTTGAAAGAATTGAACAAGCCACTTTTGCTGGCTGGAGATTTTAACAACCCAGCTGGTCAGGAAGGCTACCAAGCTATTTTAGCTAGTCCATTAGGCTTACAAGACGCATTTGAAGTTGCTCAAGAGAAAAGTGGTAGTTATACTGTTCCACCAGAAATTGATGGCTGGAAGGGGAACACAGAACCCCTTCGAATCGACTATGTTTTTACTACCAAAGAGTTAGCGGTGGAAAATTTACATGTCATATTTGATGGCAACAATAGTCCGCAGGTTAGTGATCACTATGGCTTGAATGCTATTTTAAACTGGAAATAATAACTGATACTCTTCGAAAATCTCTTCAAACCACGTCAACGT
>NZ_CAJZDT010000166.1:0-3255 GCF_915066115.1 uncultured Streptococcus sp.
TGTTTCTAACTATTATTTTCTACTTCAATTGATAAGTTAGAAATTTTTGATGAGATAATAAATATAGAAACAATTATGAAAGAGAATGAAATTTTTATTATCGATAAATAGTAGATAAATGATGAACAATAGAAAATAGGAAAAAATATGTCAAAAAAATTAATTGCTCTAATAGGAGTTCCTGTAGGAATTATCTTCATCAGTATTATAGTGTTGGCAGGTTCGTACAATAGTCTTGTTAGCAAAGATGAATCTGTGAAACAGGCTAACTCGAAGATTGAAGTGGCACTTCAACGTAGAGCTGACTTAATTCCAAATGTTGTAAATTCTGTAAAAGGATATATGAAGCACGAGGAGGACATCTTTACAAAGATTGCGGATGCTCGTTCTAAGATTGGATCAGGAAATAAAGAAACCAAAAGTGAAGGGGAGAGCGAATTAACTTCTGCCATTTCTCGATTACTAGTGGTTCAAGAAAATTATCCTGAGTTAAAAGCTGATACACAAGTGTCTTCTCTAATATCAGAGCTTGAGGGAACTGAAAATCGTTTGTTTGTTGCTCGTAAAGATTACAACGATACTGCAACAGAATATAATAAGACCATTAGACGTTTTCCTACTAATATGATAGCTAGTTTGTTTGGTTTCCAAAGAGCTGAGTTAATTGAAGCAGAGAAAGATGCAAAGGTGGTCCCTAAAGTCAATTTAACTGATTAGTCTTGTGGGGTATCTCCTATGAAAAAGTTACTTTTACTCTTAATTACTCCTTTATTCTTTGTTATGCCTCTAGTGGCGGCTAATATAGCTGTTCCAGATCGTCCTTTAAATGGTATTTACGATCCTAACGGTTATTTAACCACTAGTGTTGCAGAAACGTTAGAGAGTATGAATGCTGGAAGTGAAACCCAAGTAGGTATTTACATTGTAGATACTCTGGACGGTTCCAGCATCGAAGAGGTAGCCAATGAGGTTGCACGCAAATGGAAAGTTGGGAAACAAGATTCCAACAGTGGAATTTTAATTGCTATTGCTATAAAGGATAGAAAGTTTCGTATTGAAACATCCAACGAAGCAGCAATTTGGCTTACTGACTCTATGGCCAGTTCCTTACTAAATGATTCTAAGCCATACATGAAAGAAGGGAAATATACTGATGCCCTTAACAAAATTCTAGTAGGCATTTCTAAAGCGGAGTCTAGAAAAGCTGAAATCATAAACAAGAAGGAAAATAATCGACTTCCAAAAAGCTATGAAAAATCATTAAAAAATAATGAAGGCTTTAGTAAGTACTTCGATTACATTCCGTTTCCGATATTGTTCTATCTGTTGTTCTTTCTTTTACTAAGTTTAGCAACGTGGATCAAGTACTTAAAAAGATGCCGCTTTTCTAAGTATGAGTACGAGGGAAAGGGTAAGCTGTATCCAGATTTTCCTGACTTTGTACCTAATGATACGTGGACTGAAGAACGTAAATCTGACTATAAAAAAAATAAGCGTTTAATTAGGTCTCAATATCAGTATGAAGGTTTTAACAAACTCTATCCAGACTCAAAAGGTTTTCTACCTAATGACACTTGGACTACATTACTTATAGAAGCATACTACGCAGAAGTTGAAAGAAAGCACCTAGATAGGCTTAATCGCTCTCAATACTCTTATAATGGGAAGGGGAAACTCTATCCAAACGATAAAGATTTTGTGAGGAATGCTTCTTGGACTTCCGAGCTCACAAAAAGCTACTATGCTTCACAAAGAGTACAGTCAAGTTCTTATGGTAGATCAGATTCATATGATTCTGGTAGTTCTAGTTCATCATGGTCTTCAGATGATTGGGGTGGCGGTGGATTTGATGGTGGTGGTTCTTCAGATAGTTGGTAAATGAAAATGAAAAGAATTGCTAAAATAAGAAAATAACTATCATAAAGTCAGAAATTTTTAAGGAATTTCTGGCTTTTTATGATAAAATAGGTAAAAGTATTGCAAGTATGAGGTCCAGTATGAAACTAAAAACAAACATTCGCCACTTACATGGCAGTATCCGAGTTCCAGGTGATAAGTCTATCAGCCACCGTTCCATTATCTTTGGAAGTTTGGCTGAGGGTGAGACCAAGGTTTATGATATATTGCGTGGTGAGGACGTGCTCTCAACTATGCAGGTTTTTCGTGACCTTGGTGTTGTTATTGAGGATAAAGACGATGTGATCACTATTCAAGGTGTAGGCATGGATGGCTTAAAAGCGCCGCAAAATGCCCTTGATATGGGAAATTCTGGCACCTCGATTCGCTTGATTTCAGGTGTTCTTGCTGGTGCAGACTTTGAAGTAGAAATGTTTGGAGATGATAGTCTTTCCAAACGTCCTATGGATCGTGTGACCCTTCCGCTGAAAAAAATGGGCGTTAGTATTTCGGGACAAACTGAGCGAGACCTTCCTCCCCTTCATTTAAAAGGGACGAAAAACCTAAGACCTATTTATTATGAGTTGCCGATTGCCTCTGCTCAAGTCAAGTCAGCCTTGATGTTTGCAGCATTGCAGGCTCAAGGTCAGTCAGTTATTGTTGAGAAAGAATGTACTCGTAACCACACCGAAGATATGCTACAGCAATTTGGTGGTGATTTAAGTGTGAATGGTAAAACGATCACTGTCACAGGACCGCAAAAACTGACTGGACAAAAGGTTATCGTTCCAGGAGATATTTCCAGTGCGGCCTTTTGGTTAGTCGCTGGATTGATTGTTCCAAATTCTTGTGTCGTGCTACAGAATGTGGGGATTAACGAAACGCGTACGGGTATCATTGATGTCATTCGCGCCATGGGTGGAAAACTAGAAATAACTGAAATCGATCCAGTCGCTAAATCCGCAACTCTGACGGTTGAAACTTCAAATCTGAAAGGGACAGAAATTAGTGGAGCCTTGATTCCACGTTTGATTGATGAATTACCAATTATCGCCCTGCTTGCTACCCAAGCAGAAGGAGTGACGGTTATCAAGGATGCAGAGGAACTTAAGGTCAAAGAAACCGACCGCATTCAAGTGGTAGCGGATGCTTTAAATAGCATGGGCGCGGAAATCACACCTACAACAGATGGAATGATTATCAAAGGGAAATCCTCCCTTCATGGTGCTAGAGTCAATACCTTTGGTGACCATCGTATCGGAATGATGACAGCTATTGCAGCCCTCTTGGTTGCGGATGGAGAAGTGGAACTTGACCGTGCTGAAGCCATCAATACCAGCTATCCTAGCTTCTTTGATG
>NZ_CAJZDT010000167.1:0-3233 GCF_915066115.1 uncultured Streptococcus sp.
ATAGTCAGGACTTCCATGAGATAGCTTCAAATCCTGAAAATTTACAATTTATTTTCCCAACTCAGGCAAGTCTGGAAGAAAGTCAATATGCACTGGCCAATTACTTTATGAAGTCCCCTTTGGGAGTGTGGGCAATTTGTGACCAGAAAAATCAACAAATGATTGGTTCTGTTAAATTTGAGAAGTTAGATGAAATCAAAAACGAAGCTGAGCTTGGCTATTTTTTGAGAAAAGATGCTTGGTCGCAAGGATTTATGACAGAGGTTGTTAGAAAAATTTGTCACCTTTCTTTTGAGGAATTTGGTTTAAAACAATTATCCATCATTACTCATCTTGAAAATGAAGCTAGCCAAAAAGTTGCTCTTAAGTCTGGATTCCGTTTAATTCGGCAATTTAAAGGAAGTGATCGCTATACAAGGAAAATGCGAGATTATCTTGAGTTTCGCTTTGTAAAGGGAGAAATTAATGAGTAAACACCAAGAAATTCTAAGCTATTTGGAAGAATTACCCGTTGGTAAAAGAGTCAGTGTTCGAAGCATTTCCAACCATCTAGGAGTCAGTGATGGAACGGCCTATCGGGCTATCAAGGAAGCTGAAAACCGTGGAATTGTAGAGACTCGCCCAAGAAGTGGTACTATACGTGTTAAATCTCAGAAAGTTGCTATAGAGAGATTAACTTTTGCTGAAATTGCAGAAGTGATTTCTTCTGAGGTTCTGGCTGGTCAAGAAGGTTTAGAGAGAGAATTTAGTAAGTTCTCGATCGGTGCCATGACTGAGCAAAATATTTTGTCTTACCTTCATGATGGGGGACTTTTGATTGTCGGAGATCGGACTCGTATTCAATTGTTAGCATTGGAAAATGAAAATGCAGTCCTGGTTACAGGTGGATTTCAGGTTCATGATGATGTGATTAAATTGGCCAATCAAAAAGGAATTCCTGTCCTGAGAAGCAAGCACGACACTTTCACCGTTGCGACCATGATCAATAAAGCCTTGTCAAATGTACAAATCAAAACAGATATTTTGACAGTTGAGAAACTGTACCGTCCGAGTCATGAATATGGTTTTCTGAGAGAGACCGACACTGTTAAAGATTATTTGGACTTGGTACGTAAGAATCGTAGCAGTCGTTTCCCTGTTATTAATCAACATCAGGTTGTTGTTGGAGTTGTAACCATGAGGGACGCTGGTGATAAATCGCCAAGTACCACAATTGATAAGGTCATGTCCCGTGGTCTATTTTTAGTTGGATTATCGACAAACATTGCCAATGTGAGTCAACGGATGATTGCCGAAGACTTTGAAATGGTACCAGTTATTCGAAATAATCAAACCTTGCTTGGCGTTGTAACTAGACGAGATGTCATGGAGAAGATGAGTCGTTCCCAAGTTTCTGCTCTACCTACTTTTTCTGAGCAGATTGGACAAAAACTTTCTTATCATCATGATGAAGTAGTCATTACAGTGGAACCCTTTATGCTTGAGAAGAACGGTGTTTTGGCTAATGGTGTATTGGCAGAAATTTTGACCCACATGACCCAAGATTTAGTTGTTAATAGTGGTCGAAATCTCATTATTGAGCAGATGCTGATTTACTTTTTACAGGCTGTTCAGATAGATGATATACTGCGCATTCAAGCACGCATTATCCACCATACTAGACGGTCAGCTATTATTGACTACGATATTTATCATGGTCACCAGATTGTTTCAAAAGCAAATGTGACTGTTAAAATTAATTAGAAACTAGGAGAAAAAATGATAACATTAAAATCAGCTCGTGAAATCGAAGCTATGGATAAGGCTGGGGATTTTCTAGCAAGTATTCATATCGGCTTACGTGATTTGATTAAGCCTGGCGTAGATATGTGGGAAGTTGAAGAGTATGTCCGCCGTCGTTGTAAGGAAGAAAATTTCCTTCCGCTTCAGATTGGAGTTGACGGTGCTATGATGGACTATCCTTATGCTACCTGCTGCTCTCTTAACGATGAAGTAGCTCACGCTTTTCCTCGTCACTATATCTTGAAAGATGGTGATTTGCTCAAGGTTGATATGGTTTTGGGAGGTCCTATTGCTAAATCTGACCTGAATGTCTCAAAACTAAACTTCAACAATGTGGAGCAAATGAAAAAATACACTCAGAGCTACTCTGGTGGTCTAGCAGACTCTTGTTGGGCTTATGCTGTTGGTACACCGTCCGAAGAAGTAAAAAACTTGATGGATGTAACCAAAGAAGCCATGTACAAGGGAATCGAGCAAGCTGTTGTTGGAAATCGTATCGGTGATATTGGTGCAGCTATTCAAGAATACGCTGAAAGTCGTGGTTACGGTGTTGTACGTGATTTGGTTGGTCATGGTGTTGGTCCAACCATGCACGAAGAACCAATGGTTCCTAACTATGGTATTGCTGGTCGTGGGCTTCGTCTCCGTGAAGGAATGGTATTGACTATTGAACCAATGATCAATACAGGTGACTGGGAAATTGATACAGATATGAAGACCGGTTGGGCGCATAAGACCATTGACGGTGGTTTATCTTGTCAATATGAACACCAATTCGTGATTACTAAAGATGGACCAGTTATCTTGACTAGTCAAGGTGAAGAAGGAACTTATTAAAAGAAAGTGAAAGATCTACTGGAAGTTTATTTCTAAAGAATCCAGTAGATCTTTTCATATTAAATAAAGGCATTGTATTGATGTTTTTAGAATTTTTGAAGACAAGAAAATAGGCTCCATAATATCTGTAGCGGGACTTTCCTACAGATATTATAGAGCGTTTTTTCTTATGCTTAGAATGGCAATTTCCCAGCGAAAGCACCCAGTTTTTTCTTGGTAGTTTCATCGATTTGTTCAAGAGCAGAATTAATGGCTTGAACGGTCATATCAGAAAGAGTTTCAAGATCTTCTGGGTCAACGACAGCTGGATTGAAGTCAATGCTGACAACTTTCTTATCTCCAGTTAAGGTCGCTTGGACAAGGTCTTGAGCAGATTTGCCAACAAATTGCATAGCTGCAAGTTCAGCTTGACTTTGTTCCATTTGTTTTTGAAGTTTTTGTGCTTGGCGCATCATGTTTTGCATATTCATCATAGCGGTTTACAGTTTCCTTTTTCTATTATTTTCTTTTTATTTTACCAATTTTAGGGGCAAAAGTCTAACAATAGTTTAAAACATCGTAGAGATAAGTGTAAACAATTATATTCTTAAATTTACAAAAATGGATGCCATAAT
>NZ_CAJZDT010000168.1:0-3195 GCF_915066115.1 uncultured Streptococcus sp.
TCCTGAGAATCCGCCAAGCTCAAAATGGTGATGCACAGGCGTCATACGGAAAATACGCTTCCCACCACTAAGTTTGAAGTAGGTGACCTGCATCATAACAGAGCTTGTCTCAAAGACATAGATAATCCCAATCAGCAAAAGGGTCCATTCTTGATGAAGAGCCATAGAAATAGCTGCCAGCATCCCACCAAGAGCCAAACTTCCCACATCTCCCATAAAGACCTTGGCAGGTTTGTGGTTAAAGACGAAGAAGCCTAGCCAAACACCAATCATGGTAAGAATCACAAGAAGAATATCCAGTTGATTTTGCATATAAGCAATCACACCATAGGCCGATAAGCTAATCACCACGGAGATACTCGCTAAGCCGTCAATCCCGTCAGTCAGATTCACCGCATTTGAAAAGCCAACTAGCCAGAAAAGGGCAAAGAAGATATAGAAAATTCCCAGATGAACTTGGTAGCCAAAAACTGAAAGCATATCGCCACCGCGCTCATAAAAGAGGTAGAAAATCACTCCTCCAAGCAGCTGGAGAGCAAGTTTTTGCTTGGGATTTAAGCCTTCGTTGATTTTACGAAAGACCTTGAGGAAGTCATCCAGAAAACCTACCAAACCATACAAAACCAAGATAAACAAAATCATGCCGACATTGTTGGTCAATTGTTGGGTAAAGAGAGCAACCAGAAAGCTCACGACTACTGCAACGATAAGGAAAACAAGACCTCCCATGGTTGGAGTCCCAGCTTTAGCTTGGTGTTGCTTGACATCCTCGTGCATCTGCTGACCTGTAATCTGCGCTTTTCGATAAAATCGGATAAAGGCTGGAATGCCAATCAAGGTCAATAGAAAGGCTAGAATTCCAGCACTAATGGAACTAATCATCTTAATCTCCTAATGTTACTTTCATTTTTTTAAGGTCTTTGAGGGCTGTATTGGCACGGACACTTTGTTTCTTGACCGTTTTGCCACTACCTTCCCACTCGACTTCTATATTCAGCCATTTGGCAAATGTTTGCACATTTTCATCTGTCCAGCCGTACATATCAGGCATTTCTTCGACCTTGTCAGACAGGATTAAGATCTGCTGATTGGCTTCCAAATTATCTCCTTCAGAAACCGAGAGTTCCTTGATCTTGGTTCCTGTTCCAATAACGATTGGTTGGACAAGGTTTCGGCGCAATTCTTCTGCGAGGTCACCCGACGTAAAGTCCTTGGTAGCAGGCATAGCATAGCTTGTCGTCTTGCTGACCTGATCCAAGCTCTTAGCAGTTGACTGAAGATTGAGGGATTCTTTCATAGCAGAAGCTCGCTCAAGGATTGGGTTGGCAAACTCTCCCAGCTGAACGCCTGAATAATGCTCTGGCTGTTGCACCGTCACATAGAGGATAAAATCAGGATTTTCTGCAGGATGCATCGACACAACAGAGAAGATATAGTTGGTTTCACCTGTCAGGTAGCCCCCATTCTTCTCATCGGCAATCTGAGCAGTCCCTGATTTCAGGGCAACATTCTGTCCCGGAACATTGACATTTGGTTTTCCTGTGCTGTGGTTGTACATGGTACCGTAGACAGGATCTGTTCCGACCATGACCATGTGATCCCGAGTAGAGGAAGCTGCCGCTTTTGATACAGGATTTCCGACGATTTCCTTTTGAGACTTACGAACAGACTGGTCATTTGGATCATAGAGGGCACTGATAAATTTCGGCTCCAACATAACCCCATCGTTGGCAATAGCTGTAAAGGCACGAAGCATCTGGGTCTGGGTAACAGAAATCCCTTGTCCAAATGAACTCATGGCGATATTGACAATGTTATCAGCAGGCAATTGACCTGTGTACTCATCTGCCAGACCAAAACGGGTCGGCACCCCAAACTTAAAGCGGTTAAGGTAGTCCAGCCAGGTTGTATCCCCCATCTTTTGCTCAAGCAAGGTCATCCCGATATTACTTGAGTGGGCAAATCCTTGAGAGAAGGTCATGGTGCCACCACTAGTCAACCCTTCATTGACGTCCCAGTCTCGAATGGTCGCATCTGCTATTTTCAACTCACTACTGTTAAAGTATTCGCCACCAGGGAAGGTATTGTTATCAATGGCTGAGGCCAACATCATCACCTTCATGGTTGATCCTGGCTCGTAGTTACTTTGATAAAGAATATCTCGCCAGACAAAGTCTTTCGTAATACCATCCTTGGTATCGGCATTGAAGGTCGGACGTTGGGTCGTAGCCAGGATTTCCCCTGTCTTAGCGCTGACCAAGGTAGCCGTCATATACTTGCCTTTTACCTTTTCCTGGAAGGCATCCATCTGGGTTTCCAAAAAGGATTGCAAAGGACTAGAAAGGGTTGTGTACACATCCTTTCCGTCTACCATGTGTTGGGAAGCCTGCTCCGTACCCGGAACAATATTTCCCAGACGATCCTTCTCATAGGTGATAATCCCATCTGTACCTGCAAGAATGCTATTTAAAGAACTCTCCAAACCAGATGTCCCAACCAAACGTTTGGTCCCATCCTCATTTTCATGGAGTTGCGCTAAACCGATAAAGGAAGAAGCAAACTGTCCATTGGGATAACTGCGGTTAGGGCTAGTTGTAAAGTCAACCCCCTCAACCCCAGCTGTTTTGAGGTCATTTTTAATGGCCATCATATTGGCATAGGTAATCCCATTTCCCTTGGTACCAAAGGATACCTGTTTTAGATCTGGCTGAGAAAGCTGTTCTTTGACATAAGACTCCTCCATATCCAGATACTTATGGAAAATTTCAGCTACCTTATTAAATTGAGAATCCTCTACATAGAGAATTTTGCCTGTTGCTGACTTGTAGGTCTTGTCAATAACGGCATAGATATTATACGAAGTCGCATCCTCAGCAATAGGCGTTCCATTACGATCGTAGATGGTTCCCCGTTTTGCAGGAATCGTCTTGGTTGTTTGATGGACCTTGTTGGCTTCTTGAACCAAGTCCTTACCAAATTTTTTACCCGTTCCGATAATGACCGCAAAGTTCACCAAAAAGACAGCGAAGAGTATGACAGCCAGTAAACTCAGGCTTTTTCCTACTCTTCGGCGGTTTTCTTCTGGAGATTTGCGATTACGAACGGTATAACGGATTATTTTTTCTTTCCACTGTTTCATATCTTACTCCGCTGCTCGGATATTTTCGTTATTCAGTTGCAAATCCTTAGAGTTTG
>NZ_CAJZDT010000169.1:0-3166 GCF_915066115.1 uncultured Streptococcus sp.
GGCGTGTGAGATGCTTCGTGTCTTTGTGAGTGCCAGCCGCTTCGACTGGTCTCAGCGAACGTAGTCTTGGCATGAATCAACTTCCTTACAAGGCACTCCATGTCAGCGGTAAAGACCACGCTGGTTATTATCCAGACGCTACTGATATGACCTTGAAGCTCCTCTTTGACCCAACCACTGGAAAAATCTACGGTGCCCAAGGAGTTGGGAAGAAAGGTGTTGACAAGCGAATTGATATCCTGGCGACTGCTATCAAGGGAAATCTCACCGTCTTTGACTTACCAGAATTAGAGTTCACCTATGCGCCACCATTTGGCTCTGCCAAGGATCCCGTCAATATGCTGGGCTACGCAGCCTTAAACCTTATCGAAGGTCTCAGCGACAATATTCAATGGTACCAGCTCGAAGACGAACTAGCTAATGGTAAGAAATTCCTAGATGTACGGACAAGTGGCGAATTCCAGAGTGGTCGACTTAAGGTAGACACTATACACATCCCCCTAAACGAACTACGGGAACGCTTGGACGAACTAGATAAGAACCAAGCCTACATCGTTAGCTGCCACAGTGGTTTGCGCAGCTATATTGCAGAGCGTATCCTCAAACAAGCAGGCTTTACCGTCCAAAACCTTGACGGCGCTTATTCACTATACAAAATGGCTAACCCAGAAGGAGTAGAATATGGAAACTAGTATCAGTATGGCTGACTTTTATGAAAAATATCAACATAAAAATCTAAATCTTATCGATGTTCGTGAAGTACATGAATTCCAAGCAGGACATGCACCAGGTGCAAAAAATCTGCCTTTAAGCACCTTGGAACAAGGCTACAAAGAACTCAAACCTGACCATGAATACCATGTTATCTGTCAAGGTGGAGTGCGTTCTGCCTCTGCCTGTCATTTTCTCAGCGCCCAAGGCCTCACCGTTATCAACGTAGAAGGTGGTATGAATGCTTGGCCTGGGCAAGTAGAATAATCAAAAGGAGCTGGGCAAAAACTCAATTTCAGGAGAAAGTGAAGTAAATCTCCCCACAATAAAACGCATACTATCAAGGTTTTCAACACCTGATAGTATGCGTTCTTTTATTTTAAAGACTTTTTCCAGCCTCTCTTGATTCACATTAAACTATTCTATTAGCAGAGATCTTTGCAACTCTCATCTCTTTATTTCCGTTTAATCAAGTATCGGATAGCCTTTTCTAGGCGTGCCTTTTGAGCTTCAGGATCATCTAGTGGCTGATTGATACATTCAGTAAGATTTTCGGTAATTATCATCTCAATCACGCGCTCCACACTAGATTTCACGGCTGTCAGTTGCGTCACAATATCAGCACAGTCACGATCTTCTTCAATCATCTTTTGAATCCCACGCAACTGACCCTCTGAACGTTTCAAACGAGTAATATACTTTGAGTTTGTCATTTCTTTTTCCTTGCTCGATTTTTCTTCATTATATCTCTAATCAGCTTCTTTGTCAAAATTCTCGCCCATCCAACTCACGCAGTTCTGTTATCAAAGACTTTTCAAAAGGTAAACTAGCCTTGCTGATAACTCGATAGAAATCCCTAGTTTTATCTTGCTAAACGAATACGAGTCACAATTCCATCTGGGTCTGTAATTTCCAGCTGGCTAGATGTCAACCACCTGATTGACACATCAACTTCTTGTGCTCGTTGGACAATCGTTAACAGTTCTTCTTTACTAGCAATCTCAATGACATAATAGGCCAAACCTGGCAAGCCTTGCTTACGCGAGGCCAGACTTTTTCCTCCCCATTCGTTGACTGCCAAATGATGATGGTAGTCCCCAGCTGCGATCCAACTAGCACTAGGCACACTGAATTTATCCTCTAGTCCTAACACCTTTTGATAAAACTGGCTGGACTTTCGACTATCCTTGACGGAAAGATGGATATGCCCCATTCTCGTACCCTCTGCCAGGATAAAGGGCTCTACTCTTTCCCCCAACTCATAGATATCCTGCGCCGCAAGGGCCTCTGTCACCCCAATAATGCGTCCATCTTCTCGAATATCCCATGTGGAAACCGGCTTATCTCGATAGAGTTCAATGCCATTTCCCTCCAAATCCTCCAAGTAAAGGGCCTCGCTGTAACCATGGTCTGCACCACCGACAAGAGGAATCTGCAAATCCGTCAGGTGCTTCAAGACATCTGCCAAAGCCTTTCGTGTCGGCAAGAGAATAGCCAGATGGTAAAGGCCATAATGTTCCCTTACTTCTCCGCTCTCTTGTGCTTGAATCAAGTGTACCAAGGCTTTTCCACCAAGTCCCAGAATAGCCTCTGTCTCAGTCTGAGATAAGATTTCTAAACCAATCATCTGCTGATAAAAGGCTGTTTGACTCGCCAAGTCCTTCACATTTAAAACTGCCTCGGCTAAATAAATGTGGCTCTTGTATTCATAGGTCATAAATATTTCCTCTTTTATTGTAACTTTAATTATTACAACTATTATATAACTTCCCTCAAGAAAGTCAAGCCAGACAACTTGAAGTCTCTATTCTAACAAGAAAGAGGCCGATGTTCTCCATCAACCTCTTTCTTATCGTTCATTCTTTTTGCTAAGTACGATAAATACTTTACCTATGACTTACTATCTTCAGCCTAGTTTACCCATTCACCATTGCCATTTACTTTATAACCGTCAGGTGTTGTTGTGCTGACTGCCAAAGCTCCTGAACCATATGCATAGTACCAGTACTTGCCTACTTTAAACCAACCTGTCTTCATGACACCTGATTGATCCAGATAATACCATGTACCATTTTCCTTGTACCAGCCTGTCTTCATAGCTCCTGAGCCATCAAAGTAGAACCATCTGCTACCATCTGTTCCCCAACCTGTAAACATCGCGCCAGAACTATCAAGGAAATACCATGCTCCATCAACTTCTACAAATCCAGTCTGCATGACACCTAAATCATTCAAGTAGTACCATTTGCCACCCGTTTTCACCCAGCCTGTCTTCACATCACCAGATTCATAAAAATACCATTTACCATTAGATTGTACCCAGCCAGACTGACTAGATGTAGATGTTCTAAAATCTTTCAACGATTTTTCTACAACTGTAGCTTTACTTTTAACGGTTGAAAGGTTTGAGGCAGTCACTTCTGTATACTGAATAGCAGAGCCATATCCACCAGCC
>NZ_CAJZDT010000170.1:0-3036 GCF_915066115.1 uncultured Streptococcus sp.
ATGATGTCAATTAATTCTGTAGAGACTGAACTCGTTCCATTTTCATACCGGCTCAAGCTATTTCGAGAAATTCCTACAATTCGGGCAAAGTCGTCTTGTGTTAAGTCATGTGTTTTACGTAAGGATTTTATGTTCTTTCCAATCATGGCAAACTCCTTTATTTTTATAATTCAATTATAGCATAAAAAAGCATAATGCACCAAAATTGGTGCATTTTTTGTTGTTTTTCTAGCCTAAACTTTACTTCTAAAAAAGCCACCTTAAAGAATAATTCCTTTTTCGGTGGCTCTTCAAAATACTATATAAAATACTCTCGTTTAATTTTTGTAAGCAGATTGTTAGCAACCGAAGTTACACCAACATGCATCAGCTCAGGATCAGAATAATCTAGATTACGAGCATAGCCTTCTGCAACAGTCTGAGCAATACGCTCATCCAATTTATAATTAGAGGCTTTTAATAGTGCTTGAAATAATTCTGAACTATATAGTTTAATATTATTTTCCAATGATACTACTGCCATTTTTGTAACTCCTCTCCTGTTTTTGATTGATAAACCTTCTCTATTTTCATTATATCACAAAAAGATTGGTTGTGAATGGATAATTGTTTAAAAGAATAGGGTTTTCTAAACTCAGCAAGCATTTCTTCTTTTGTAATTTCATTCTGACGAAAACGAGCTAAAGCTTGGGTTGGATTGTCATCAGTCTGAACACCATAGATAAAATCAAAATGGTGTTGTAATTCATCTGGATTTTCCCGATTTTGAAAGACAAATTCCGCAAAATCTAAATCTGACTCTGATTTTTTATGTTTTGCAAAATAGTGACAACGATAGTCAGGGTTCTTAAAAATTTCTACAAAATTTGAAATACGAAATTCTAATATAATCCCGAATTCTTCTTCTAACTCAAAAATATCTTTATTCGCCATAATGTTATTTAGAACTTCAACCTGTTTATTGATAAATTTTCTAGCTTGTTCAAAGTCTGGCGTAATATAGAAACCAGGTCCAAAATCTAACTCACTCCCTAAGTTAAATTGAACATTGATACCTTTTTTTAACGATTCTAAATGTCGGAACAATGTCGCATGAAACCACTGAGTCTGACCTAGTTGCTTTTCCTGCTTGGTAGTCAAGTCCAAAATATTTACTTCCTTCTCTAGTCTATACTAAAAGTATAACACAAGACTTTATTCAAGTAAAAGAAAATTTTATAAAACGATTCACTTCCTTCCATCTTTTCTAAATCTCTCTAAATTCTTCTCCAATTGTTCCTTATGAAGTTGATTCTTAGCTTCCTTTAATGTGTCGTCCAAAGTTTCTTCTCTATAAGTTGCTTCTGTTTTTAGTTGTTCTGATCCTTGATCTGGAGTGAAAATGATATCTAGCAATCGGTCTATTTTTTCAAGATCTTGGACAGACATATCAGATAGTCGATGAATTAGCTTCTTAAATATATCACCATTGTCTTGGTTTTTCTTAAAAAATGTTGTAAACATCTATAACCTCTCAAAAAAAGCAGCCTATCAGGACTGCTTAGTGTAATTCCGAAATCGCATCATAAATGGACTGCAATTTCTTATTTTCTTTATTCTTTGTGTCAATCAACGTATGTAAATCTTCAATTTTCTTTTGACTACTTTGAATATCGCTATTGTTATCTGCAATAAGTCTTTTAAGATGTTGCTGATAACTTGTAGTGATATCTGTCTCTTTTCTTGTTCTAACCTCTGTAACTTTGGGCTTAGAACTAGAATTTGATTCCGTCACAGGTGCTTGTTTACGCTTTTGAAAAGCTGCTTCATAATTTACATCATTATCTCCTTGATGATTTCCAAATAAGGCCGCAATTTTATCTGGATCTTCTTGATTTTCTGATTTACTTTCCAATGGTTGATTAAAATTCCAATCTTTTGTCATTCACTCATTTCATCCTTTCTAAATTCAGAGTCATCGAATTGTCTTTCTTTACCAAAGGCATGGTCAAGAGCTTCTTCAAAACTCATGTGACTAATGCTTTGACGCCTTTTGAACGTCGCAAACATCGCTGTCTCCAGTTGTTCTTTGTAAGCAGCTAGTTTTTCTGTCTCTCTTGCTACCTTGCTTTCTTGCCTAGTGACCTTTTCTTCTAAGCGTTCGATTATGGTCATATACGATCCTCCTTCATTCTAATATTAGCTAAAACATCTTGATTTTGTTATCACAATTCTAAAAATTGAGAGTTTTGCCTTACTGGTTGATTCCTCAATGTCTCTTTTGCATTCTCGATCATCAATTGTAAATCTGATTTCTTTTCTCGAAGAATATCGTTCCAGTCTACTTTTTCTTTCCCAGATTCATTATCAGGTAAATCCAGTAAAACAGGAAATCCTGATCTAGATAACTTATCAGAAAAATCTTTACCTGCATCATCACAATCTACCGCAAGTGTCAATAAATCAGGATGATTATCAAAATAGCTGGTGGTATCACGAATTGTATTGATTAAAGGCAATAACTTAGAAGGTATTAGTGTATCTAAAAATTCCAATTTCTGATTTTCTTCAGCTATCAGTCGTAAAGTTTGATAAGCAACAACAGACCTTTTTAATCCTTCCATAGATACCAAACGAACATCAGATAAACTTTGTTGATGTAGTTCGTAATAGCTCATCAAGTCGATGAACGATTCACAAAAGACTAGTCTATTGGGTTTACCAATGTCAAAGGATATTCCAATATGTCCATGGCTTCCTTTTAGAATCGTTTTTAACCTCTCTCTAGGAAGAGAGTGATTCTTATATATCCCTTGTAAGCTTGCTGCCTGCAGTTTGTGACGATGATCAAAGCTTTTAAAAACAATAACAGGTTCAACTGTTTCATTTGTTTTCCAGCTGGCTTGTGCTATTAAACCTTGTTGAATCATCTTTTGTACGATTTCTTCTGAGATTCCTCTACATTCTGTTAAGTAATATCTGGCCAGACTACAGTTAGAATCCTCTATTCTCTTTAAAGGATAATAAAATGGTCTCTCTCTTTTTTCTTGAACAGCT
>NZ_CAJZDT010000171.1:0-3033 GCF_915066115.1 uncultured Streptococcus sp.
CTCAGTGAGCGTGAAAAGCAGTTGGTTGCCCTTTTGACTCAGCAAGAGCAGGCTCATTCGCTCAATCCTTGGTATTCCTATCTGATTGAGGGCAAGGGACAAGCACCACAAACTTTTAAAAAGATTCAGCTGGTTTATTGCCATCTTTCCTATTTTCAACAGGAAAATCTAGCTTCTTGGCTGGACATGATGCGGACTCTTTTTCCTAACTGTCAGACGGTGCTTCAGGTCGGAGCTCAGGATTATGTTTTCGTGCTGCAACAAGATAAATACAGTTCTGTACGAGCTATTTTAAGTGATACGATTGAAGCGGTTGAGTATGACTTTGGACTGCGTTTGTCTATCATGTTAGGCCAAGTTTGGTCTTGGGCAGCACATCAAGCTCTGTCAGACTTAATCAAAGCGGAGCGGGATTTGTTTAAGACTTGGTGGCGTCAGGGTCACCAAGGTGTTCACACCTTTTCACAACTCTATCTTTGGAGTATGGGGGAAAGGCTTGTGGACCTGAGAGTCATTAAAGAATGCCTACATCAGATGATTTTGGATCAGGATCAGATTCAGGAAATTATCCTTTCTCTTTGGGAAAACAGTGCTGTTCTGACTAAAACAGCCCAGCAACTCTATCTGCACCGCAATTCTCTCCAATACAAGATTGATAAATGGGAAGAATTGACAGGGCTTCAGTTGAAGGAATTGACCGACCTGACCTTGTGTTATCAGTTGATTTTACCAGATATTCTCTAAAGTTTTGTGCAAGTTGCACAGAACTTTTTTGTTTTTTTGGTCACCTTGCCATAGAAATGTAAAGCGTTTTCATTTATAATAAAACTATCAAAAGACAAAAGGAGTTCACCTAATGGTAGAATTAAATCTTAAAAATATTTACAAAAAATATCCAAACAGCGAACACTACTCAGTTGAAGACTTCAACTTGGACATCAAAGACAAGGAATTTATCGTTTTCGTAGGTCCTTCAGGATGTGGTAAATCAACAACTCTTCGTATGATTGCTGGTCTTGAAGACATCACAGAAGGTACTGCATCTATCGATGGCGTGGTTGTCAACGACGTAGCTCCAAAAGACCGTGACATCGCCATGGTATTCCAAAACTACGCTCTTTACCCACACATGACTGTTTATGACAACATGGCTTTCGGTTTGAAATTGCGTAAATACAGCAAGGAAGATATCGACAAACGTGTACAAGAAGCTGCAGCAATCCTTGGTTTGAAAGAATTCTTGGATCGTAAACCAGCTGACCTTTCAGGTGGTCAACGTCAACGTGTTGCCATGGGTCGTGCAATTGTCCGCGATGCAAAAGTGTTCTTGATGGACGAACCTTTGTCAAACTTGGATGCCAAACTTCGTGTATCGATGCGTGCTGAAATTGCGAAAATCCACCGTCGTATCGGAGCTACAACTATCTACGTAACTCACGACCAAACTGAAGCGATGACACTTGCAGACCGTATCGTTATCATGTCAGCAACTAAGAATCCTGCTGGTACAGGTACTATCGGACGTGTAGAACAAATCGGTACTCCTCAAGAAGTTTACAAAAACCCAGTTAATAAATTCGTAGCAGGCTTCATCGGAAGCCCAGCTATGAACTTCATCAATGTGAAATTGGTTGGTAGCGAAATTGTTTCTGACGGTTTCCGTTTGAAAGTTCCAGAAGGCGCATTGAAAGTTCTTCGTGAAAAAGGCTACGAAGGTAAAGAATTGATTTTCGGTATCCGTCCAGAAGACGTGAATGCAGAACCTGCTTTCCTTGAAACATTCCCAGAATCAGTTGTCAAAGCTACTATCTCAGTATCAGAATTGCTTGGTTCAGAATCTCACCTTTACTGCCAAGTTGGTAAAGATGAATTTGTTGCCAAAGTTGATGCTCGTGACTACTTGCAAACAGGTGCAACAGTTGAACTTGGATTTGACTTGAACAAAGCACACTTCTTCGATGTAGAAACTGAAAGAACAGTTTACTAAGATAAAAGAAACTTAAAACACTGCTAGAGAAATCTGGCAGTGTTTTTTGAGATGTGGATTGATTGAGAGGGAATTTTCTAGTTTTCATATTCTTAAAAAAGTGATAAAATGGTAGGAAGAATTGGAGAGTAGAGATGCCGAAAGAAGTGAATTTAACAGGCGAAGAAGTTGTCGCTTTAACCAAAGAATATTTAACGGAAGAGGATGTCCATTTTGTCCATAAGGCCTTGGTCTACGCGGTGGAATGCCATAGTGGTCAATATCGCAAATCAGGTGAGCCTTATATTATTCACCCTATCCAAGTGGCAGGTATTTTAGCCAAACTCAAGCTGGATGCTGTAACGGTAGCTTGCGGTTTCTTGCATGATGTGGTAGAAGATACAGATGCGACCTTGGATGATTTGGAAAGAGAGTTTGGACCCGATGTGCGGGTAATCGTAGATGGGGTTACCAAGCTCGGTAAGGTCGAGTACAAATCAATCGAGGAGCAGTTGGCTGAAAATCATCGCAAGATGCTTATGGCCATGTCTGAGGACATTCGTGTTATCTTGGTCAAACTGTCTGATCGTTTGCACAATATGCGAACTCTTAAACACCTTCGAAAAGACAAGCAGGAGCGCATTTCCAAAGAAACTATGGAAATCTATGCGCCACTTGCCCACCGTTTGGGGATTTCCAGTGTCAAATGGGAATTGGAAGATTTGTCTTTCCGTTATCTCAATCCAACGGAGTTTTACAAGATTACCCATATGATGAAGGAAAAACGCAGAGAGCGTGAAGCCTTGGTGGATGAGGTAGTCACAAAATTAGAGGAATATACGACGGATCGTCACTTAAAAGGGAAGATTTACGGTCGTCCTAAGCATATTTACTCGATTTTCCGTAAAATGCAGGATAAGAGAAAACGGTTTGAGGAAATCTATGACCTGATTGCCATTCGCTGTATTTTGGATACCCAAAGTGATGTTTATGCTATGCTTGGTTATGTGCATGAGCTTTGGAAGCCGATGCCAGGTCGCTTTAAAGACTATATAGCTAACAGAAAT
>NZ_CAJZDT010000172.1:0-3027 GCF_915066115.1 uncultured Streptococcus sp.
TTTGGGAGCAGGGTGACAAGCTCAGGGCGTTTATTCTCAACTATCCAGCCAATCCGACAGGAATTACCTACAGTCGAGAGCAGTTGGAAGCTTTGGCAGCTGTTTTACGCAAGTATGAGATTTTCGTGGTTTGTGATGAGGTTTATTCAGAATTGACCTACACAGGGGAAGCCCATGTGTCTCTAGGAACTATGCTGAGAGATCAGGCTATTATTATCAATGGTTTGTCTAAATCGCATGCCATGACAGGTTGGCGTTTGGGGCTGATTTTCGCTCCTGCGGCCTTCACAGCCCAGTTGATCAAGAGTCACCAGTACTTGGTTACTGCCGCAAATACCATGGCTCAACATGCTGCGGTGGAAGCCTTGACGGCCGGTAAAAACGATGCGGAGCCTATGAAGAAGGAATATATCCAGCGTCGGGACTATATTATCGAGAAAATGACTGCTCTTGGTTTTGAGATTATCAAACCAGACGGTGCCTTCTATATCTTTGCTAAGATTCCAGCGGGCTACAATCAAGACTCCTTTGCTTTTCTGAAGGATTTTGCTCAGAAGAAGGCCGTTGCCTTTATCCCTGGAGCAGCTTTTGGACGTTACGGGGAAGGCTATGTTCGCCTATCTTATGCAGCTAGTATGGAGACGATCAAAGAAGCCATGAAACGACTTGAGGAGTACATGAGAGAAGCATGATTCAGTCTATCACGAGTCAAGGCTTGGTGCTCTACAATCGCAATTTTCGGGAGGATGACAAGCTCGTCAAGATTTTTACAGAGCAGGCTGGCAAGCGCATGTTTTTCGTTAAACATGCTGGCCAGTCTAAGCTGGCCCCTGTTATTCAGCCCTTGGTGCTGGCACGATTTCTCTTGCGAATCAATGATGATGGGCTCAGTTACATTGAGGACTATCATGAGGTGATGACCTTTCCAAAGATTAATAGCGATCTCTTTGTCATGGCTTATGCGACCTACGTAGCGGCTCTTGCAGATGCTAGTTTGCAGGACAATCAGCAAGATGCTCCCTTGTTTGCTTTTTTGCAAAAGACTTTGGAGTTGATGGAAGCTGGCTTGGATTATCAGGTTTTGACCAATATTTTTGAAATTCAAATCTTGACTCGATTTGGGATCAGCCTCAATTTTAATGAGTGTGTCTTCTGCCATCGGGTCGGTCAGGCTTTTGACTTTTCTTTCAAATATGGCGCCTGCCTCTGTCCAGAGCATTATCATGAAGATGAGAGACGTTGCCATCTCAATCCCAATATCCCTTATCTGCTCAATCAATTTCAAGACATTGATTTTGAGACCTTGGAGACCATTTCGCTCAAGTCCGAAATTAAGCAAGAACTACGCCAGTTTATGGATCAACTCTATGAAGAGTACGTTGGGATTCACCTAAAATCAAAGAAATTTATTGATTCCCTAGCAGACTGGGGTCAATTACTAAAAGAGGAAAACAAATGAAAAAAATCGCAGTAGATGCCATGGGGGGCGATTACGCACCCCAAGCCATCGTTGAGGGTGTCAATCAAGCCCTAGCTGACTTTTCAGATATCGAGGTTCAACTCTACGGAGATGAAGCTAAAATCAAGCAATATCTGACAGCGACAGAGCGCGTTAGCATTATCCATACGGATGAAAAGATTGATTCAGACGATGAACCTACGAGAGCTATTCGGAAGAAGAAAAATGCCAGTATGGTCTTGGCGGCCAAGGCTGTCAAAGATGGAGAGGCAGACGCTGTTCTCTCAGCTGGGAATACAGGTGCTTTACTAGCAGCAGGATTTTTCATCGTGGGTCGTATCAAGAACATTGATCGCCCTGGGCTTATGTCAACATTGCCGACTGTAGATGGGAGAGGTTTTGACATGCTGGACCTCGGTGCCAATGCGGAAAATACAGCCCAGCACCTCCATCAATACGCGGTTCTAGGTTCTTTCTATGCTAAAAATGTCCGTGGAATTGCGCAACCACGTGTTGGTTTGCTCAACAATGGAACAGAGAGTAGTAAGGGTGACCCGCTTCGTAAGGAAACTTACGAATTGCTAGTAGCTGATGAAAGTTTGAACTTTATCGGAAACGTGGAAGCGCGTGATTTGATGAATGGCGTTGCGGATGTTGTCGTGGCAGATGGTTTCACGGGAAACGCTGTGCTCAAATCCATTGAAGGAACAGCTATGGGAATCATGGGTTTGCTCAAGACCGCTATTACAGGTGGTGGTCTTCGAGCGAAACTAGGTGCCCTCCTTCTCAAGGACAGCCTCAGAGGTTTGAAAAAACAGCTCAACTACTCAGATGTTGGTGGGGCAGTCTTGTTTGGTGTCAAGGCACCGGTTGTCAAGACTCATGGCTCAAGCGATGCCAAGGCTGTTTATAGTACAATCCGCCAGATTCGTACCATGCTAGAAACAGACGTAGTTGCCCAGACTGCGCGTGAATTTTCAGGAGAATAAAAGAGATGACAGAAAAAGAAATTTTTGACCGTATTGTGACCATTATCCAAGAGCGACAGGGAGAGGACTTTGTCGTGACAGAATCCTTGAGTCTGAAAGACGATTTGGATGCTGACTCCGTTGACTTGATGGAGTTTATCTTGACACTGGAGGATGAATTTAATATCGAAATCAGCGATGAGGAAATTGACCAACTGCAAAGTGTGGGAGATGTGGTAGAAGTCGTCAAAAGTAAAGAATAGTAAGAAGCAAGATAAGAGGAGTTGCATGTTGCTAAGAATGTAGATAAATATCCTATTTGACAATTATCTACATTTTAATCTTTATAAATATATATTTGAGGTAGGGCGTTTGTTCTGCCTATTTTTTTATCCTAAAAGTGCAGTTGGGAGGGAGATAGGCACATTTGGGGAGGAAGTCCAGTTTTTGTTTGGTGATTGAGGTAAGATAGTTGTTATCAGATGAGTTTATACTCTTCGAAAATCAAATTCAAACCACGTCAACGTCGCCTTGCCGTAGGTATGGTTACTGACTTCGTCAGTTCTATCTGCAACCTCAAAACAGTGTTTTGAGCTGACT
>NZ_CAJZDT010000173.1:0-3021 GCF_915066115.1 uncultured Streptococcus sp.
TGATCCACCAACTAAGATTACTTGGTCGATTTCACTTGCTGATAATCCTGCATCGCTTAATGCACGACGAACTGGTTCTTTTGTACGTTCTACTAAATCTAATGTTAATTGGTCAAATTTAGCACGAGTTAATGTTACTTCTAAGTGTAATGGTCCAGCTTCACCAGCAGTAATGAATGGTAAGCTGATTTGTGTTGAAGTTACACCTGATAAATCTTTTTTAGCTTTTTCAGCAGCATCTTTCAAACGTTGCATTGCCATTTTATCTTGTGATAAATCGATAGCTTGTTCTTTTTTGAATTCTTCTACAAGGTAGTCGATAATAGCTTGGTCGAAGTCATCTCCACCTAGTAAGTTATCTCCTGATGTAGCTAATACTTCGAATACACCATCTCCTAATTCAAGGATAGATACGTCGAAAGTACCACCACCAAGGTCAAATACTAATACTTTTTGATCAATATCAGTTTTATCTAAACCATAAGCTAATGCTGCAGCTGTTGGTTCGTTGATAATTCTTTCTACTTCTAATCCAGCGATTTTACCAGCATCTTTTGTTGCTTGACGTTGAGCATCGTTAAAGTAAGCTGGAACTGTGATAACTGCTTTAGTTACTTTTTCACCAAGGTAGTCTTCAGCATAACCTTTCAAGTATTGAAGAATCATAGCTGAGATTTCTTGTGGAGTGTATTCTTTGCCGTTTGCAGAAACTTTTTCAGAAGTTCCCATCTTAGATTTGATAGAAATAACTGTATCTGGATTTGTTACTGCTTGGCGTTTTGCAGCATCACCAACGATGATTTCGCCGTTTTTGAATGATACTACAGATGGAGTTGTGCGGTTTCCTTCTGGGTTTGCGATGATTTTGCTTTCAGTTCCTTCAAGAACTGCTACTGCTGAGTTTGTTGTACCTAAGTCAATACCGATAATTTTAGACATGTGTTTTTCTCCTTGTTAGTTAATTTTCTTTTTTTATATTTCCCTTAAGTGGTGGGGACGTGAGCAACTCCCTTCGGAATTTCATCACTTATTTTTGAGCCTATTGTCTCAAAAATCCCCTGTTTCAGTAGCAAAAGCTACTGAAACTTTCACCACGGCGGGAAACATCTTCCTTGCAAGCCTCCGGCTTGTCTCTTATCTTTCTTCATAGTTTATTGTCGTTTCGGACAAGTTTTTAAGATTTCTAGCTTAGCTATAAACTACTACCATGGCTGGGCGTAGGATGCGGTCATGGAGCTTGTAGCCTTTTTGGAAGACTTGGGCGATGGTATCTGCTGGGTGGTCATCGTCTGCTGGGAGAGTTTGGATGGCCATATGGTAGTTATGGTCAAATTCACCGTCAGCTGCGATTTCTTCGATTCCTTCTTCTTTCAAAGCATGAATCAAGCTTTCTTGCACCATTTCCAAGCCCTTCTTCACATCATCTGTCAAACCTTCAACTGCGAGTGCACGCTCAAGGTTGTCCAAAGAAGGGAGAATCGCTTTTGCCAAGTCCTGGCTACGGTAACGTTGCAAGTTTTGACGCTCTTCATTGGCACGACGTTGGATATTTTGCATTTCCGCATGAGCACGAAGGTATTTATTTTCGAACTCATCTGCACGTTCATTTGCCAAGTCCAACTCAGACTTTTCAGGAGTTGTTTCTTCAGCTGTTTCCACAACTTCCTCTTCTTGAACTTCTTCTACTTCTTCATTTTTTATATCTTGGGCCATTTTCGCCTCCTTTAATGATTTCAATCTTAATGTACTTCGTAATGATTACTGCTGAGGTAGCGGTAAAAATCTGTCAACTTCATAGTCAAAACACGGTTGACTACGTTGACTTGGTTGATTAGTTGCTGGTAATCCAGATTAACTGGACCGATAATCGCTAGAATTCCAACTCCCCGATAAGGAATGAGGAACTTGCTACTAATCACCGCTAGATCAGCTAGACTGGACTCTTGACTGTCTGCAACACGGACGTTTTGCATCTGATCTTCACGCAACCCCTCACGAATCTCCAGAGCCACCTTTTGCGGTTGGTCAAAGAACTGATAAGCTGCCAGATTGGCAAAATTCAAGAGATTAACCTTGCCCGCCACCACAATGTTTTCGTTGAACATTTCCTTAAAGATGTGTTCAAAGAGATCGATAACGTTGTCCGTTGTTGTGAAGTAACGCTGGATAATCTGCGGAATCTCCGTCCGAATCTTGTAGTGAATATCTAGAACGGTGTGGCCGAGGAAACGTTCCTGAATGATGCTCTTCAGTTTCAGCAAATCCTCCTGCAAAAAGTTCCTTGGAATCAGAAACTGACTGGTAACCGTTCGAGACTCGTCTAGGGTAAATACTGCCAAGGCTGTATGTTGCCCCAAAACAACGATATCAAAGGCTGTCAAACGTTGCCTGCTCGGCTCAACATCCAGTGCTACTACCGTACAGCCACTCAAGTCTGTCAGTAGATTAGCAGCCTCTTGCAGAATATCCTCCAATTTGAAGAATTCCTGATCAAAGGCTTTGACAATCTCATATACCTCATTTTCAGCTAGTCGGTCAAAATCCAGTGAGTGTTTCACATAGTACTGAAAACCAGCAACACTTGGCATCCGACCACTTGAAGTATGGGCCTTCTCAAGCAACCCTTGCTTTTCTAAAGCCGCCATGTCATTACGAATGGTTGCACTGCTAGAGTTAATAGACTCTTGCAAGGCTTTGGATCCGACAGGTTCGTGCGTTTTGGTAAAGATGTCAATAATCAGATTTAAAATATCCTGCTGACGCTCTGTAACCATCTCATCACTCCTCTCTGTCTGATCAATTAGCACTCGATACACTCAAGTGCTAACTCATGATTCTATTATACACCCTTAGAAGAGAATGTCAAGATAAAAACTCAAAAAATTAGCACTCTTTTGTCAAGAGTGCTAAAAATCAGTCTGAAGACCTAGAAGAAAGATCACCCTCAGGCAATCTTTCTTCTATATTATTAGTAAAGGTCTAAATAATTATCAATTTCCCATTGTGAAACGAAGGTTGCAT
>NZ_CAJZDT010000174.1:0-3021 GCF_915066115.1 uncultured Streptococcus sp.
CAAGCCAGTTCTAAAAGGTGTTATCACTTTTCCTGAATTTACGCCAGATTTAGACTGGTACACCTATGTTTTTAAGGTGACGGAGTTTGAGGGTGACTTGATTGACTGCAACGAGGGAACACTGGAATGGGTTCCTTATGACGAGGTTTTGAGTAAGCCGACTTGGGAAGGTGACCATACCTTTGTTGAGTGGCTTTTAGAGGATAAACCCTTCTTTTCAGCCAAGTTTGTTTATGATGGGGATAAATTGTTGGATACCCAAGTTGATTTCTATGAATAAAGGAGAAAGCAGATGCTACTAATCAAAAACGGTCGTGTAATGGATCCCAAGTCTGGTTTAGATCAAGTGTGTGATGTCTTGGTTCAAGATGGGAAAATTGTCAAAATTGCTCCGGAAATCAAGGAAGAAGGTGCAGAGGTGCTTGATGCTAGTGGTCTAGTCGTTGCGCCTGGTTTGGTCGATATTCATGTTCATTTCCGTGAACCTGGTCAGACCCACAAGGAGGATATCCATACTGGTGCCCTAGCAGCCGCTGCAGGTGGTTTTACAACGGTTGTCATGATGGCTAATACTAGTCCAACTATTTCAGATGTGGAGACTTTACAAGAAGTTCTCCAGTCAGCTGCCAAGGAAAAAATCAATGTCAAGACAGTTGCGACCATTACTAAGAATTTTAATGGCCAAGACTTGACTGACTTTAAGGCGCTTTTAGAAGCTGGTGCGGTTGGTTTTTCTGATGACGGTATTCCGCTTGAAAGCAGTAAAGTGGTCAAGGAAGCTATGGAAGAAGCCAAAAAACTCAATACCTTTATCAGTCTTCATGAGGAAGATCCAGGTTTGAATGGGATTCTTGGATTTAATGAAAATATCGCTAAAGAACATTTCCATATCTGCGGTGCGACTGGGGTAGCTGAGTATGCTATGATGGCGCGTGATGTCATGATTGCCTATGCGACCAAGGCTCATGTTCATATCCAGCATTTGTCTAAGGAAGAAAGTGTTAAAGTAGTGGAATTTGCTCAGGGGCTAGGTGCGCAAGTCACAGCAGAAGTAGCGCCACAGCATTTCTCTAAGACGGAAGCTCTCCTTTTGACACAAGGTAGCAATGCTAAGATGAATCCGCCGCTTCGTTTGGAATCAGATCGTCGTGCCGTGATTGAAGGTCTTAAATCTGGAGTCATCACAGTTATCGCAACTGATCACGCGCCTCACCATGCGGATGAGAAAAATGTTGAGGATATTACCAAAGCGCCATCTGGTATGACTGGTTTGGAAACCTCTCTGTCTCTCGGTTTGACTTATTTGGTGGAAGCTGGGGAATTGACCTTGATGGAATTGCTAGAAAAAATGACCTACAACCCAGCCAAGCTTTACAACTTTGAAGCAGGTTACTTGGCTGAAAATGGTCCAGCGGACATCACGATTTTTGATGCCAAGGCTGATCGCCTTGTGGACTCCCATTTTGCTTCGAAAGCAGCCAATTCACCATTCATCGGTGAAACCTTAAAAGGGCAGGTTAAATATACCATCTGTAAGGGACAAATTGTCTATCAAAACTAGGTGGGAGTCTGCTCTGTAAACAAAAAGAATAGAGAGCCTATATGTACCAAACCCATCATTTTAAAGACAAGTTTATCTTATTTTTAAAGATATTTTTCCCTATCCTGATTTATCAATTTGCCAATTATTCTGCCTCCTTTGTTGATACGACTATGACAGGTCAATACAGCACTATGGACTTGGCTGGTGTGTCTATGGCAACCAGTATTTGGAATCCTTTCTTTACCTTCCTGACGGGAATTGTGTCAGCCTTGGTGCCCATCATTGGTCACCATCTTGGACGAGGCAAAAAGGAAAAAGTGGCGTCTGATTTTTACCAGTTTATCTATCTGGCCTTGGGCCTATCCGTGGTCTTGCTGGGGATGGTGCTTTTCTTGGCACCACCTGTTTTGAACCATATTGGACTAGAAGCTCCTGTTGCAGCAGTAGCGGTTCGTTATCTCTGGTTTTTATCTATTGGGATTGTCCCCTTATTGCTTTTTAGCGTTATTCGTTCCTTGCTGGATTCGCTGGGCTTGACTAAACTGTCCATGTATCTTATGCTTTTGCTACTTCCTCTCAATAGTGGATTTAACTATCTTTTGATTTACGGTGCCTTTGGTGTTCCAGAGCTGGGAGGTGCTGGCTCTGGTTTAGGGACTTCCTTGGCTTATTGGGTTTTACTGGGAATTTCTGTTCTGGTTTTATTTAAGCAGGAGAAACTCAAAGCCTTACATCTTGAGAAACGCATTCCTCTTAATATGGATAAAATCAAGGAAGGGCTTCGTTTAGGTCTTCCTATAGGGGGAACTGTCTTTGCGGAAGTGGCTATCTTTTCCGTGGTTGGCTTGATTATGGCTAAGTTCTCGTCCTTGATTATCGCTAGTCACCAGTCAGCTATGAACTTTTCAACTCTCATGTATGCCTTTCCTATGAGTATTTCATCGGCTATGGCTATTGTCGTTTCCTATGAGGTGGGAGCCAAGCGATTTGATGATGCAAAAACCTATATTGGTCTAGGGAGATGGACAGCCCTCATTTTTGCAGGATTTACCTTATCTTTCCTTTACATTTTTAGAGGAAATGTGGCTAGTCTTTATGGTAACAACCCAGAATTTATCGATTTGACAGCGCGCTTTTTGACTTACAGTCTCTTCTTCCAGTTAGCAGATACCTTTGCGGCACCCCTTCAGGGAATTTTACGGGGTTATAAGGATACAGTTATTCCTTTTTACCTTGGTTTGCTTGGTTATTGGGGAGTAGCAATCCCAGTTGCTATGCTATTTGATTCTCTAACAGATTTTGGCGCTTATTCATACTGGATTGGTTTGATTATTAGTCTGATTGTGAGTGGAGTGCTCTACCGTTGGCGTTTAACTGTGATTATGAAGAGATTTGAATCTATAGCAAAATCTAAATGATAAAAAGTTTGTGAAAAAATATCCTTAGTGAGAAAATCCCTTGTTCTTATTGGGTTTTCT
>NZ_CAJZDT010000175.1:0-2996 GCF_915066115.1 uncultured Streptococcus sp.
TCATTCGAACATCATTCAAGTCACCAGATACTTCCTTGACCATGGCATAGATAGGATAAAAACTGGTCACAATTTTCATCCCTTTACCTGACTGGCTTTCCTTTTGACCACAAGCGACTAATACCAGAGCCAATACACTGGTCATCAATACTAAAATCGTCCTCTTTTTCACTATAACTCCTTAACTAGTGTTTAACCATTTAATTAACTAGTAAATAGTTTATCTTTATTTAGAAAATATGTCAAGAATTTTTACACAATTTCATAAAAAAGAGAACAGAATCCATATTCTGCTCCCTTTTTATCTTATATAATTGTTGTATATTTACTTACTCTCCTTTAACAAGACTAATAGCTTTTCAGCTTCTGCCATAATAGTATTGTTGTCCTGAGAACCAAATAACAGGTTATTTTTTAATCCTGTGAGAGTTTCGTTGGCATTGGACTTAAGAATTGGATCCTTAATCTTTTTAAGTAACTCTTCCGCCTCTCTCAGTTTTTCTTCAACCTTTTCAGTTTCAACCTGATGTTCCTCTGGTTCCGATGGTGATTCTTTTTCTGATTCCTCTGGTTCTTTTGGTTTTGGAGATTGTGCTTTCTCATTTTTCGGTTTTTCTTCGCGAGGTTTTTCCTCCTCAATTTTTTCTGTCTGAGGCTTCTCCTCTGTTGGTTTCTCTGTTTGATTGTTATCAGCTTGACTATTGTGGTTTCTTTGAACATGGTCGCTCGCATTGCCCCAACCACTATCTGAATGCGGACGTTCGTTTGGATGTTCGACATAATACTTCACAGTTTCAAATAGCTCTTCTAAAGTATACCCCTTAGGTGCCTCATAAAGTCCTTCGTCAAACCACTCAAATTTGATGTTATGGTAATGGTCATAATGAGGTATAATCAAACTTCCATTTTTAACTTCCACAGTATGTTGGAGATTGTAAGGCATCCGGTCAAGTGGTACCTTCTTAGCTGCTTTTACTCGATTGTAAATCGCTTCTGCTCCCTTAGCTTCAGTATTTCCTGAACTTTGATGATTTGTTGAAGGAGGCGTCAAACCTTTCTCTTTAGCATAAGCTTGACCTGCTGCTCTTTCAGCTTCAGACAAACTATCTTTCTTAATCCAATGACTGTGGCTCATATGCGGAGTTACATAGGCATCCCCCTCATCACTGGTGATATCACGGGGGTCAAAGATATAGCCATCTTCTGTTGTATACTTGCCTGCCAACTTGGCTACTTGAATCTCATCATCTGTGTAAGCTATTTGTGCATTTGGTTTTCCTAAACGTTCTGGATGACGAATCGGCGCTAGAAAAGCAAGGATATCATCAACTAACTTGACCTTATCACTTGACTCATCGTTGAGACGTTCCAATAGTCTATCCAAAGCGTCAAAATCAGCTTGGCGCCCTTTATTGGAAATCAAATCTTGATGAACTGTTGCTAGTAAATCATAAACTTTGTTGTAAAATTTTTGATCAGCAGATGCAAGATTGGTTTTCTTAGCTCCTAACTCATGAGACAAACTTTCTTGTTTGGCAAGTTTATCATCAATGGCTGCAACAGTTTCTGCTGAAAGTTCCTTGGCAGAAATATAACGCGAAATTCCATTCTCTTCGAAGACATAACCATCAACCACCTTTCGAATCACCTGTTTTACCAATTTTCCATCAATTGGATTGCTTGGAGTTGGTTTAGGATTTGGTACAGGTTGTGGACTTGGTATTGGGGTAGGCTCTGGAGCAGGAATTGGTTTTAATTCTTTACCACCTGCAGTAGTATGATTTCCTTGATAATTTTCAGAAATCATTCTTGCAATCTTCTTCTCTAGGTCAGACATTTGAGAATAAGGAATAAAGTGATAATGGTCTCCGTGTGGCACTGCAACACCATTCGCAGTTTTTCTTGTAATCTGCGCTGGATCAAAGACAAGCCCATCTGATTCCACATGTCGTTGGCTAAGCGGCAAGGCATAAAGCTGTTTCAAGAGACTGGACACGTCTTCACTCGGACTAGCTTGATAGCTATTATCCACTTGTGGGCTAACACTTGGAGTCCATCTTCTAGTATTTGCTTCAACATTGCTTTGATTTGTTTGTCCATATGAACTACTATTCGATGTCTCTGATGCGCTACTGCTAGAAGAATTCGTTGACGGACGATAGCCAACTGAGCTTGGTTGATTACCTTTCCCAGCTAGGAAGGCTCGGGCCGCAGCTAATTCACTGGCAGACAAGTCACTCTTAGGAATATAGTGGAAGTGATTACCATGAGGAACGATATAGGCATCGCCCGTATCTTCGATGATATCAGAGGCGTTAAAGATATAACCATCATCTGTTGTATAACGACCTTGAGCTCTGGCTACAACTACCGCATTATCGTTAGAATTTCCTCCGTGATTACTACTATGTTCTTGCTTCTGACGAGTGATTTCCTCTTTTGTTCGAACATTATCCGCATGAGCCGCATCTTTAAGGTAAACATAGTATTTCCCGTCTACCTTAATCACATAACCACCCTTGATTTCATTAACAATATCTGAATCCTTCAACTGATAATTCGGATCTTTCATCAGCAGTTCTTCACTGATGATAGCGTCATAAGGAACCTTCCCATTATAGTAATGATAATGGTCCCCATGAGAAGTCACATAACCTTGATCCGTAATCTTGATGACGATTTGCTCAGCATTAATACCTTCTTTTTTACTGACTTCATCAGGTGTCAAATTTTCTGCCTTTTGGCTTGGTTGGTTGCCATCGATGTAAGAAACACGATTATTTTCTTTTACAGTTTGGGCTTGATGCAAACCTAGTTCATAAGCGCAGACACTTAAAACAAGTGCAGCTGCTGACCCAGCTAGATATTTTTTATTGATTTTCATTCTTTCCTCACTTTAATTCTTCTGCTAGAACACTCATATTTTCTTCAAGATTTTCTAAATAAGTCTTGTCATTTTGCGGGTCTGCCTCTAAAGGATTTAGAGTTTTAAGACC
>NZ_CAJZDT010000176.1:0-2953 GCF_915066115.1 uncultured Streptococcus sp.
CCATTCCCCAGGCTCTTTCTGCCACCCATTCTTAGGAGCCTCTTCAACTTTTTCTTTATTTAAAATAGCCTCTTTTTTAGAATTATTTTCTTTTACAACAACTGATTCTTTCTTTTTTTCCGTCTTTTCAGTTTCATTCTTTGTATTTTCAACAACTTTTTTCTCTTCTGATGCTGGAGTCTGATTTTTATCTTTAGACTGATTTTTGTCCACAGATTGACTCTTATTCATCGTTTGACTTTGGTCTGTTGTTTTACTATCTTCAGCAAAGACTGATGTTGTGGGCACAATTGCCAATGCAAGTACTGCTGTACTTACAAGTAGTATTCTCTTCATTTTACTCCCCTAAGTAGAAATTCATCTACATCATTCGTAATTAACTTTATTCTAACATAGTTAAAGGATGAAAATTATATGTCTTATTGACAATAAGGATAGTCTAGCTTATCTAAGGCTGGCTTTTACTTCCTTGCGGAGATTTTCTAGACTGCTGATACCATATTTATCCATAACCTTTGGTAAATTTTCGATGATATCAGGACAGGTATATGGATTGGTAAAGTTGGCTGTTCCAACTCCAATAGCAGATGCTCCAGCCATATACATTTCTAGGGCAGCTTCTGCCGAATCCACTCCCCCCATTCCAATGATGGGCAGGTCTGTAGTTTGGGCTACTTGGCGGATAAGTTTGAGGGCTACCGGAAAGACTGCTGGACCAGACATTCCACCTGTTCCATTAGCCAAGATTGGTTTACGAGTTTTGAGGTCAAAGCGCATTCCAACTAGAGTATTGATCATGGTCAAGCCACTTGCTCCCGCATCTTCTGCAGCTTTTGCGACAGTTACGATATCGGTCACACTAGGGGTTAATTTGACATAAACTGGCACATCAGAGGCTTCCACAGCTGCTTTCACCACATCATAAGCTAGATCTGGATCTTGACCAATCAAAAGTCCGTGATTACAGTGGTCAACATTGGGGCAAGAAATATTGAGCTCGATAGCCTTTACATTAGTTGCCTTGGAAATCCCATGAGAAACAGCCGCATACTCTTGTTTTGAAAAACCAGCCACATTAGCGATAATAGGAAGATTTGGATATTCTCTTTCCAGCCAAGGTAACTTTTCAGCCAAAACAACCTCCAAACCCGGATTTTGCAAACCAATTGCATTGAGCATGCCAGCAGGTGTTTCTGCCACCCTTGGAGTTGGATTGCCAAAGCGTGGTTCAAGGGTTGTCGCCTTGATCATAATAGAACCTAAAAGGTCTAAATCATAGTACTTAGCATACTCTTGTCCAAAACCAAAACAGCCTGATGCTGGAATAATCGGATTTTTCAAATCCAAGCCTGGTAGAGAAACTTGTAAACGATTTGTAGTCATAATTTTCTCCTTATAATACAACTGTTCCTGTGCGGAAAACAGGGCCATCTTCACAGACGCGTTGGCTGACCGTCTCGCTTTCTGGCACTTTTAGGACGCAGGCATAGCAAGCCCCCATCCCACAAGCCATACGAGATTCCAGAGATAAATAGGCTCTTGGGTGGTCATAAAAGGTTTGATTGATATACTTCATCATTCCAGGCGCCCCACATGAGTAAACAGCATCAAATTGATTGTCTAAATCCTTGATAACAACGGAAACATTTCCTTTAATACCATAAGAACCATCATCTGTCGTTACAAAGACTTGACCATATTGAGCTAATTCCGTCTCTAAAATAACAGCATTCTTAGTCGCAAAACCGAGAACTGTCACTACTTTCACACCACGCTCATGCAATTCCTTGGCTACTTCAAGCAAGGGCGGAACACCAATTCCCCCACCAACAAGGAGAACCAGGCTCTGCTCATCAAGGTCAGACAAGTCAAAACCATTTCCCTGAGGACCCATCACATCAAGAGTGTCTCCCCGACTTAAGGTTGAGAAAATAGCTGTCCCAGCCCCTTCAATCCGATAAATGAGGTGACACTGCTTCTTTACCTTTTCAATAGACGAAATTGAAATCGGGCGACGCAAGAGATGGGCGTCATCAGGCACACGCAGATGAAGAAATTGGCCTGCTCGCATGGCTTCAACCATTTCCCCTTCTAGGACTAGTTCAAAGATTGTTGGCGCGATTTCCTCCTGTGCAACCACCTTCATGGTTTCCAATCGAATGGCACCCAAACGCTTCTTACATGTGGGATTCATGATTTTCCTCCTTAAATTTTAAGGGGACCAGATAAAGAAAAGACCTTGCTATTGCAAGGTCTCAGTCGAGATAGGACAGAACTCATGGACACACCTAAAAAGTCTCCACAGAGAATTCCCTATCACTTTTATCTGACACCTTGTGAGTCTCTCTGGACTCCCCTTAAAGGTTAAATTTTTACCAGTATACTCTTTCAGCTAAAAAAAGTCAAGTAGAAAACGAACATTCTACTTGACTTCACGAGATTATTTTTCACGAATAACTTCGACCTTGTAGCCATCAGGGTCTTTGACAAAGTAATAGTTAGGTGCAGTTCCTGGTAGACCATTTGGCTCAGTCACTTCATATCCTTTTGCACTATGCTCTTGATGAAGTGCCTCAAGATTAGGTGTGCTGAGGGCAATATGGGCAAATCCATCTCCAACCACATAAGGACCGTGATCGTAGTTATAAGTCAACTCCAACTCATAGTCATCACCCTCAAGACCTAGATAGACAATCGTGAAGGCATGGTCTGGAAAATCTCTGCGACGCAATTCTTTAAATCCAAAAGCATCTTGATAAAATGCGATTGATTTTTCAAGATTTTCTACTCGCAAGCAAGTGTGCAGCATTTTTGAAGACATTTTCATTACCTCTTTCATTTTAATAGTTCTATTATACCTTTATTCAGGAAAATTTACTAGAAACTTGAACTAGAGTCCTCTTCTCTACTCTTTTATTCTAAGCAGCACTTTTACGATTTTCCTTGCGTATAT
>NZ_CAJZDT010000177.1:0-2899 GCF_915066115.1 uncultured Streptococcus sp.
CTTGGAAGGTGCGACCCTCAGACTTGCCCCAAAAGGACATACTGTCTCCATTGACCTTAATAGTGTCAGGCAAAATCCGTACCCTTTCAACAGAATCTGCTAGGTTTTGACTAGCTTGACTCTGTTGCCAATTTTGAAACAGAAACCAAAATCCAAAGATTCCGCAAATTGCTAAAACTTTTCCAGCAGATTTCCACGGAAATTGGATAAAGAGACAGACCAGCAGAAAAACAAAGCCTAACAAAGCAAGATAGGACGCTGAGAAAATGGCGTAGTAAAGCCAGAGCAATAGAAAACTCAGATAGATTAGGGGAATTGGCAAATTCTTAATCCACTGTAACATAGTCTTTTAGCTTTTCTATGGTTTTAGCACCAATGCCAGATACCTTCTTGAGTTCGTCTACCGACTTGAATTTCCCATTTGTTTCACGATGGTCGATAATATCCTGAGCTCGTTTGCCACCCAATCCCTTAACCTGCTTTAGCTCTTCCAGACTAGCTTTGTTGAGATTGACCTTCTTTTTCTTACTCGTTGAAGAAGCCGTTCCAGAACCTGCCTGTTGACTGGCTAATTCTTCGCCCTTAGTTGGAACGTAAACCAGAGCCTCATCACTAACTTTCTGAGCTAGATTGAGCGACTTGCTGTCTGCTTGCTCTGTCAAGCCACCAGCCTTCTGAACGGCATCATTGATCCGACTACCTACCGGCAAATCGTAAATTCCTGGCGATTTGACAGCCCCCTTCACATCTACTGTAATCAAATCTTGTTCAAGAGGTTCGTCCTTCTCTTCCTTTTTCACTTCCTTTTCGGTCGATGAATCCTTGGAAACAGCTGCAACTTCAACCTGCAAATTTGTTTCTTTGACAGGTGTTTGTGGAGCTGGTTTTAGTAGGAAAAATCCTCCTACAAGCAAGCCCAGACCCGTACAGATGACGATGATTTTATACTCTTTAATTTTTTCGATAATTGCTTCCATATTTTCTCCTCTCTTAGATTATTCGTAAGAGGAAGAAAAACAGTTGAAAATTTCTTCTCAACTGCTTATTTATTTGCAAAATAGTCTTCCTTGGTCAAGACATAATGAACTCTTGTAACGATTCGGTCTTCTTCATGCTGGTCCATACAAGCATAAGCTTCTTCGTGGGAAAAACGCATTCCTGATTTCTCCATGACCTTTCCTGACGCGGGATTAGCCTTATCGTGTAAAGCAACTAACTTGTTCATTCCGATTTTCTCAAAAGCTAGCTCAATCACGGCACGATTGGCTTCTGTCGTCAATCCTTGATTCCAATACTTTTTATTGATAATGTAACCAATAGCTGCCTTCTTAAGAACAGGATCAATCTTGTGTAAGTCAATAGTTCCGATAAACTTGCCATTATCTTTTAATTCGATCCCCCAACGTCCCAAGGGATTAGCCAAGTAGAACTGAGCAATGTTATTCTTGGTTTCTTCCAAACTTTGATTTGTTGGAAAAGTGTAGCGCGTATTTTCTCTGTCCGAGGCATACTCAAACATTTCTTCCACATCATCCAAGGTTACAGGTCGGAGCAATAAACGCTCTGTTTCTATAGACGGATACTGGGCAAATTTTACAAAAATTGATTCCATAGGATTCCACCACTTGAAAAGTTTCTAACTAAGATAAGGATATTGAATGAAATATTTAAAAAGCAAATTTATACTTAGTATTGCGATAACTTTAATTACAAAAGAGCTATCTTTCAGATAGAGGTTGAGGATCTAATTCTTCACCCTCTTCTTTTTTAACTGGTGCTGGTTCATAAGCTCGAATAATCTGAGCGACAACTGGATGGCGAACCACATCCTTGGCTGAAAAATGAACAAAGTCAATCTGATGAATGTTCTTGAGTTTCTCTTGAGCATCAATCAAACCGGACTTGACATTACGTGGTAGGTCAATCTGACTGATATCTCCATTGACAATCATCTTAGAATTAAAACCTAAACGAGTCAAAAACATCTTCATCTGCATGATGGTCGTATTTTGCGCCTCATCGAGAATGACAAAGGCATCATCCAAGGTTCGTCCACGCATGTAGGCAAGAGGTGCAATCTCGATAATTTCACGCTCCATGAGACGAGTCGTTTGGTCTTTGCCCAGAATCTGATACAAGGCATCATAAACAGGTCGAAGGTAAGGATCCACCTTCTCCTTGAGATCGCCCGGAAGAAAACCTAGACTCTCTCCTGCTTCCACTGCCGGGCGTGTCAGGATAATTCGTTTGACTTGCCCACGTTTAAGGGCAGTCACAGCCAAAGTAACTGCAAGAAAGGTCTTCCCTGTCCCTGCCGGCCCAATTCCAAAGGTCACATCATGCTGTTTGACACTATCCACATAAAGCTTTTGACCCAGTGTTTTGACACGGATAGGCTTCCCAGTATTATCCTTGATGATTTCTTCTTCGTAAAGGGCGACAAACTTGTCGATTTCATCGTTTTTGACCATGCTAATTGCAGTCACCACATCTGGCGTCCCAACCGTCATCCCACGATTCACCAAAACCATCAAGGCTTGGATAACTTGACGGGCTTCCTCACATGCAGCTTCTTCTCCCAAAACCTGGACAATCTCCGTACGAGCATGAATCACCACATCAAGCTCTTCTTCCATCAAACGAAGATGGCGTTCATTGGAACCAAAAAGATGAAACAGGTCATCTGGATGACTCAGTTGAATGTCTATTGAATGTTCCTTCAAATAAAGAACCTCTCTAATCCTTTTATTTCTTTTTATTATAGCAAAGGGGCGGAGAAATTACTAGCCCAAACCCAGTGAATCATGCTAGTGTTCTAAGTATTCCTGCCAGATGGCATCAAAGTCTCCTAGGTTGAAAGAGAAACTAGCGTGCTCCTCCAAAAAGCGACTGACCTCAT
>NZ_CAJZDT010000178.1:0-2891 GCF_915066115.1 uncultured Streptococcus sp.
GTCAGTAGCACGTCGAGCCACTATGATTGGGCTCTGAAAAAACTCAAAGCTCATCGTAAGAATTATAAGTGTCGTAGTTGAGGTGTTGATGTGTTATTCTAGGTTTCGAATACCTTCGTTTTTCTTGTTTTAGAGCAATTCTAGCTTTAGAATCCTTTAAAAATTCAGATTTAAAGCAATCAATGGTTTAGAAGAGTACGAAAACATTTAGTTTATAGGAATTCTAGGCCTAGAATTACAAGGATATTTATGAAACTAAGGTATTCGATAGTTAGGATTGTTCTATTCTGAAAAATTTGGGATGTCAATTGTATAGGAGAGTGTTCGAATTTTTTTCAAGTTATTAAATTAGTTAATTGTGTGAGGTGCTTTATGATATAATGTTCCTAATGAATTTTTAGAAAGGAAAACTCTCAAATTGTCCTACAAATTTCTACTCTTCGACCTCGATCACACCTTGCTTGATTTTGATGCTGCTGAGGATGTGGCTTTGACGCAACTTCTAAAAGAAGAAGGAGTTGCGGATATTCAGGCTTATAAAGACTATTACGTTCCTATGAACAAGGCTCTCTGGAAGGACTTGGAGCAAAAGAAAATCAGTAAACTAGAACTAGTTAACACGCGCTTTTCTCGTTTGTTTGATCATTTTGGACTGGAGAAAGACGGCATGTTCCTTGCTCAGCGTTACCAGTTTTTTCTAGCCCAGCAAGGACAAACTTTCTCGGGGGCTCATGAACTTTTGGACAGTCTCATTGAGCGTGATTATGAGCTGTACGCTGCGACAAATGGCAGTACTGCGATTCAAACAGGTCGTTTGGCTCAATCTGGTCTGGCACCTTATTTTAATCAAGTTTTTATCTCTGAACAGTTGCAAACACAAAAACCGGATGCTCTCTTTTATGAAAAAATTGGCCAACAGATTGCTGGCTTTAGCAAAGAAAAGACGCTGATGATTGGAGACTCTCTAACCGCCGACATTCAAGGTGGCAATAATGCGGGGATTGACACTATTTGGTACAATCCTCATCACCTCGAAAATCCCACACAAGCCCAGCCAACCTACGAAGTCCATTCTTACCAAGACTTGCTGGATTGTTTAGATAAACTGTAAAAAGTGGTTTAGATAGCCACTTTTTGCTATAATAGAGGCAGTAAAAACGAAGGAATAGTTAACGATGTCAAGGCCAGAACTTTCTCTTTATGAACCATTGTATACACTAAAGGAAGTTGATCAAAATATCTGGATAGTGGATGGTGATTTGATTCAAATGGATATGAAGATCTTCAAACTTCCTTTTCAGACACGTATGACGGTGATTAAGTTAAATGATGGCAAACTTTGGATTCATTCTCCTATTGCGCCAAACGAGAAACTCTTTACTGAACTGGACGCTCTGGGCAGAGTAGCTTACCTGATTTCACCAAATAAGATTCACTACGCCTATATTGCAGATTGGAGAAAAAGATATCCTCATGCGCAAGCATGGTCTAGTCCAGGAGTTGAAGAGAGAGCGAAAAGTCAGAATGTCAAGGTGGAATTTGATGCTGGCTTAACAGATAAGGCTCCTGACCTATGGTCTGATGAGATTGATCAGCTTATTTTTAAGGGAAGTTCTGTCATCGAAGAGGTCGTGTTTTTTCATACATCAACTCACACACTCATTGTAACAGACCTTATAGAGAATTTTGAACCTGAAAAGATAGCTAGTCCAATCCGCAGAAAATTCTATCGTTTAGCTCGTGTAACAGCCCCTGATGGTCAAACTCCTATTGATTATCGTATGACTTTTTTAGGAAGACAAAGGGAAGCAAAGGTTTCCTTTTCCCGTATGTCAAACTGGAAACCGGATAAGATTATACTTGCACATGGTTTATGCTTTTTTAAAAATGGTGCGGATGAATTAAGACGTGCTTTTAGATGGATAAGATAAAGGAGGGAAAGATGGAACACTCGTCTTGGCATGCTTTGATTAAGGAGCAATTACCTGAGGGTTATTTTGGGAAAATCAATCAGTTTATGGACCAGGTCTATGCTCAGGGAACTGTTTATCCACCTAAGGAAAAGGTTTTTCAGGCTATCTTGACAACACCGCTTGAAGAAGTTAAGGTGGTGATTCTAGGCCAAGACCCCTATCACGGGCCAGGTCAAGCGCAGGGCTTGAGTTTTTCTGTACCTGACTCTATCCCAGCTCCGCCATCCTTGCAAAATATCTTGCAAGAATTGTCAGATGACATCGGAGTTAAGAAATCTCATGATTTGACAACTTGGGCTGAGCAAGGAGTCTTACTTCTTAATACTTGTTTGACGGTTCCTGCTGGTAAGGCCAATGGTCATGCTGGTCAGATATGGGAGACATTTACAGATGCTGTGATTCAGGTGGTCAATCAGCTAGATAGACCAGTGGTTTTTGTGCTTTGGGGAGCTTATGCACGCAAGAAGAAGGCCTTGGTTACCAATCCTCACCACTTGATTATTGAATCAGCCCATCCCAGTCCTTTATCGGTTTATAGAGGATTTTGGGGTTCCAAGCCTTTTTCCAAGGCCAATGCATTCTTAAAAGAGAAAGGACAAGAGCCAATCGATTGGCTTAGATAAGGAGAGAATATGCCTCAGTTAGCGACGATTTGCTACATTGATAACGGGAAAGAACTGCTCATGCTCCACCGTAATAAGAAGCCAAATGATGTTCATGAAGGGAAATGGATTGGTGTGGGCGGTAAGCTAGAGAGAGGTGAGACCCCTCAGGAATGCGCGGCGCGTGAAATCCTTGAAGAAACAGGGCTCAAAGCCAAGCCAGTTCTAAAAGGTGTCATCACTTTTCCTGAATTTACGCCAGATTTAGACTGGTACACCTATGTTTTTAAAGTGACGGAGTTCGAGAGTGACTTGC
>NZ_CAJZDT010000179.1:0-2807 GCF_915066115.1 uncultured Streptococcus sp.
CTCCTGACGGGCTGGTAGTGGCAGATTATTGATGTCAACCAAAAGTTCTCCCTCAGCTGGTATGGTTCCACCGTGGGGGCAGGTTTGAGGGAAACCAAGCAGTTTATCCAGTCTCTTTACAAATAGGTCAGAGACTGTGTGTTCTAGGACCTCAGCTTCTTCGTGGATTTGATCGCTAGTATAGTCTAGATGGTGAACTAGAAAGACTTCAATCAAACGGTGTTTACGATAGAGCTCAGAGACCAGTTTGAGGCCAATATCTGTCAATAGATAGCCGTTCTCCTTATCCTTGAGGATGAGATTTTCACTTTTCATGCGTTTGATCATCTCTGTTACAGCAGGCGGAGAGACCTGCATACGGGTAGCAATTTCTTTATTGGTGATTTTTTGCATGTCCGTACCGATTTCATAAATACATTTTAGGTAGTCTTCTTTATTTGGCGTCATTCGTTTCCTCTTGTCTAATATCTTTATCTAGTATATCAAAAAAAGCTAGATTTCTCTAGCTATCTGCCACAATGGCTTCTAATTTAGTTCTTTAGCAGCTGCAATTGCAGCTTCGAAGTTTGGTTCAGAGTTGATATTGTCCACATATTCAACGTAGCGAATAGTATTGTCAGTATCGAGGACAAAAACTGCGCGTGCCAATAGGTGCCACTCATTGATTAAGAGGGCATAATCACGTCCAAAGGAATGGTCGAAATAGTCTGAGAGCATGATGGCATTTTCAATGCCTTCAGCACCACACCAACGTTTTTGGGCAAATGGTAGGTCCATAGAAACAGTCAATACGACTGTGTTGTCCAGTCCAGCAAGTTCTTCATTAAAACGACGCGTTTGAGTTGAGCAGATACCTGTATCGATAGAAGGCACGACACTCAAGACTTTTTTCTTGCCATCAAAATCAGCTAGAGATTTTTTAGAAAGGTCTGTTGTAGTGAGAGAAAAATCAAGAGCCTTGTCGCCGACTTGTAGTTGTTTACCTGTAAAGCTCACAGGATTTCCGAGAAAAGTTACCATAGGATACTCCAATCTTTTTTCTTCCATTTTAGCTGAAACAGTCGGAATTTTCCAATGATTTGACCGGAAATATGGATATAGAAAAAACGCCAGCTCATGTGAGAATGACGTTTTTCAGAGGCTTATTTAGCCAATCCTTCAGCAATCTTGTCAAGGTTGTATTTCATCATGTTGTAGTAGCTGTCGCCTTCTTTACCTTGTTCTGCGATAGAGTCAGTAAAGATTTGTGCGTAGATTGGGATGTTTGTGTCTTGAGAAACAGTTTTCATTGGACGGTCATCCACACTTGATTCTACAAAGAGTGAAGGAGTTTTTGTTTGGCGAAGTTTTTCAACCAAGGTCTTGATTTGGTCAGGTGTTCCTTCTTCTTCAGTGTTGATTTCCCAGATGTAGGCACTTGGAACACCATAGGCTTTAGAGAAGTATTTGAAGCATCCTTCACTGGTTACGATAAGTTTTTTCTCAGCAGGGATGTTGTTAAATTTCTCTTTAGCTTCCTTATCAAGTTTGTCTAGCTTATCAGTATATTCTTTGAGGTTTTTTTCGTAGAATTCCTTATTGCTAGGGTCTTTAGCGCTCAATTGTTTTGCGATATTTTTAGCAAAAATCATACCGTTTTCAAGGTTGAGCCAAGCGTGTGGGTCTTCTTTGCCTTTTTCGTTTTGGCCTTCAAGGTAGATAACATCAACACCTTCGCTGACTGCAAAGTAGTCTTTGTTTTCAGTTTTCTTGGCATTTTCTACCAATTTTGTAAACCAAGCATTGCCACCTGTTTCAAGGTTGATACCGTTATAGAAAATCAAATCAGCTTGAGATGTTTTCTTGACATCTTCAGGAAGTGGTTCGTATTCGTGTGGGTCTTGACCAACAGGAACGATACTGTGAAGATCAATCTTGTCACCAGCGATATTTTTAGTAATATCAGCAATGATAGAGTTAGTTGCTACAACCTTTAGTTTTTGATTTGTAGATGCTGTATCTTTTTTTCCGCTAGCACAGGCAGCTAATCCAATGATAGCAAGAAAAAGAACAAGCAATGTACCTAATTTTTTCATTAGATTCCTCCAAAAGGGTTTCCCCTTATTTATTGATTTTTTTATTTTTTAGTTTCAAGTATCGTTGCTTTGGAGAGATAAAGAAACTGATAAAAAAGAAGCTGGCGGATGTGAGCACGATGCTGGATCCTGCTGCGAGATTGAAGCTATAGCCGATAAAGCGTCACAAGCAAGAAGCGGTTGCCCCTAGGGTTGATGAAAGAAAAATCATGCTCTTTAGGCTATTAGCATAAAGGTAAGCCGTCGCAGCTGGGGTGATCAACATGGCCACGATAAGAATAGTTCCAACACTTTGCATGGCAGTGACTGACACAAGGGTCAAGAGCACCATGAGCAGATAGTGGTAGAAATTGACGGGCATTCCCATGGCTTTAGCCAGGAGTTCGTCAAAGGATGTAATCAATAGTTGTTTAAAGAAAATCCCGATAATCAAGAGAATCAATGCACCCACACCAATGGTGATCCACATGTCCGTATCTTGGACAGCGAGGATATTCCCAAAAAGGATATGGAAGAGGTCTGTTGAACTCTTGGCAACACTAATTAAGATGACACCTAAGGCTAAGAAAGATGAAAAGGTAATACCAATGGCAGTGTCACTCTTGATGATGGAGTTTCCCTTGATGTAGGTAATGATGATGGAAGCCATCAAGCCAAATATGATCGCTCCAATAAAGAAATCAATTCCCAAGATAAAGGAAAGGGCTACGCCGGGCAAAACTGCGTGAGAGC
>NZ_CAJZDT010000180.1:0-2761 GCF_915066115.1 uncultured Streptococcus sp.
GATGGCAGAGTCGATAATGGCTTGCTTCAACTCATCTCCACTAAGAGTGCGGAACTCTTCAATTTTTTGGTCGATAGCTTCTAGAGGCATGACATTAACCTTACCAACGAAAATCTTATCCATAACCTGATTATCAACAAGTTCTGTTGATACCAAGAGTTCTTCGTAAAGTTTTTCGCCTGGGCGGATTCCAACTTCAACAATTGGAATTTCGCTTTCGGTGTGTCCACTTAGAAGGACCATTTTCTTGGCCAAGTCATAAATCTTGACTGGTTTGCCCATATCAAGGATAAAGACTTCCCCATCCTTGGCATAAGCACCAGCATGGATAACCAAACGGCTAGCTTCTGGAATAGTCATAAAGTAACGGGTCATGCGGAAGTCTGTCACCGTTACAGGCCCACCTTCAGCAATCTGGCGTTCAAAGACTGGAATGACACTACCACGGCTACCAAGAACATTCCCAAAACGAACCGCACAGTAGGTCGATTGGCTACGTTGGTTAAAGCCAGTGACAATCAACTCCGCCACGCGCTTGGTTGCTCCCATAACATTTGGTGGATTAACCGCCTTATCCGTCGAAATCATAACCATCTTAGGTACTTTAGCTTCATCAACAGCCTTAGCAACATTGTAAGTTCCACGAATATTGTTTTTGAAGGCTTCTTTTGGATTGCGCTCCATCATAGGAACGTGCTTGTGGGCTGCCGCATGATAAACAATAGCTGGCTTGTACTGCTCAAAGACTTGCAACAAACGGTCATAGTCTTGAATATCGGCAATAACTGGTACATAATCAATCCCTTGGAACTTGCGAATCAATTCATGATAAACAAGGTAGATTGAATTTTCCCCATGACCGAGCAAGACGATGCGTTCAGGATTGAAGCGACTAACTTGGCGACAGATTTCAGAACCGATTGAGCCACCAGCACCTGTGACTAAGATTGTCTTACCTGTCAGTTCTGCTCCCAGACGCGATTCATCAAGACGAATTTCCTGACGTCCCAAAAGGTCCGTAATATCAATTTTTTGGAACCCAGTACCTGCTTGGTGAAGTCCCTGAACAACGGTTTCAACCTTGGGCATCTTGTAACATTTGACTCCCAGCTTATTACACATCTGCAAGATACGTTCATATTCTGACGGGTCAAGCGACGGAATCGCAACGATAACACGCTCGATTTGATGGCGTTTGGCTAATTCAGGCAGATCATCATATGAACCCAAAACAGGGATTCCACCAAGTTTTTGGCCCTTTTTCTTAGAATCCTTGTCCAAAATACCGACAAGTTCTAATTCACTAGTTGGATGTTGGTAACTATCCATAAAGAGAGCTCCGCCATCACCAGCTCCAATCAAGAAGGTCCGACGGTGTTCCCCATCACCACTTCCCTTTTTGCGTTTAGAGTAGATTAACTGCCAAGTAATCCGTGGCAATAAAATCAAGAAGGTACTCAACAAGATAAAGAGAATGATGAAACGGATTGAAAAAAGTGGCAAGAAGGCATAGCAGATACTATATGACAAGATACTGCTAGCAGTCACACCAAAAAAGATTTTCATGAAATCCGTAATCTTGCTGTAACGACTAATACTAGCGTTCAACCCCCAAAATCCAATCATCAATTGATAGAACAGGAAGGCCAAACTCGTATAGATAATGTAGTCAACAGGTGCTGGATTAATCAAGCCGTAGAATAATATATAAGATACAATAATGGAAACCACCATACTCAAAATATCAAATATTCCCCAGAAAACCTGTTTTTGTTGTTTATTTAAAATTTCCACCAGATCAATCACATAATCTGTTAGTTTTTTATTCATAGGAATTTACTCCCCCTTAAAAGAGTCAGATGATACTGTTGTTATGATAGCCTGAATCATTCAGTCTATCGGGGCTTACTTTCTCTTTCTTAAAAGTTTGACGAAGATAAACTGACGTACAAAGCCTGGACAAAGTGCAACAATTGCCTGAATGGCTACACTTTTAGCATATTCCATGTAGGAAATTTGCCCTCTCTCAAGCATGCGCTGACGAGCCTGGCGATAGAGTTTGAGGTAGCGCAAACCACCACGACGTTCAAACATCCCTGCTCCCACACGAACCTGACACAAGATCTGATCCAGGTTTCCAGTCTTGGCTCCTGCAGCAATCATATTGAGCCAGAGGAGGTCATCTTCCATATAAAGCCCATCCTCATAGTTGCCTGCCTTGAGAACCATGTCCTTCTTGAACATGACAGTCATGTGGTTAAAGGCACTTCTCATCCTTTGATAAGCCACAATCTCTGCATGCTGGGTTGGAACACGACGGTAAGAAACAATCTCATCAGGATTATCAATAAATTCTGCAATATGGCCACCTAATAGGTCAAGATTGTCCTTCTCCATTAACTGAACCTGTTTCTCAAAACGATCTGGAACAGCTATATCATCCGTATCCATACGGGCAATAATATCATACTGACACTGCAAAACACCCTGTCGAAGAGCCAGACCCAAACCTTGATTCTGCTCAAGAGGATAGCGTTTCACTGGAATATCAGACTCAGCTTCAAGCTGGTCTAATACCTGATAGAGCTCAGGTGTCAAAGGCCCATCCTCAACCAGAACCAATTCGCTCGGTTTCAGGGTCTGATTTTGAACACTCTCAATAGCATCCTTTAAAAATGTCGGATTTTCCTTGATATAGACCGACATCAATACGCTGATTTTTTGCTTTTCAGACACAGTTTTTCTCCAATGTATAGATTTC
>NZ_CAJZDT010000181.1:0-2759 GCF_915066115.1 uncultured Streptococcus sp.
CTGATTTCAAGTGGAATCAGGATTTTTTCATAGATGCGATTTTTTCTGGGTCTGGTGTGACGCGGAGGGTCTTTTGTCCTGTGTAAGTGACAAAGCCGGGTTTGCCACCAGTTGGTTTGTTAAGTTTCTTGACCTCGATCATATCTACCTGAACCAGATTTGACAGGCGAGCTTGCGAGAAGTAGGCGGCTAGCTCTGCTGCGTCTGTCTTGACTTCATCAGATGGGTCAAGATTGCCTGAGATGACAACGTGGCTTCCAGGGATGTCCTTTGCATGGAACCAGAGTTCCTCCTTGCGGGCCATTTTAAAGGTTAGCTCCTCATTTTGTAGGTTGTTGCGACCGACATAGATGATGGTTTTGCCATCACTGGCCAGATACTGTTCTGGTTTTTTACGTTTCTGGATTTTCTCCCGCTGTCTTCTACGGATAAATCCGGTTTGGATCAATTCTTCACGGATTTCAGCGATTTCTTCTAGTCCAGCTTGGTTGAGGACCGTTTCTACACTTTCCAGATAGAGAATGGTTGCCTTGGTTTCTTCAATCAGATCAGTCAAGTATTTGACAGCTTCTTTTAATTTCTGATAGCGTTTGAAATAGCGTTGGGCATTCTGGTTGGGAGTCAAGGCCTTATCAAGAGCAATGGTGATAGGTTGGTTAGTATAGTAGTTGTCTAGGATAACCTGGTCTTGGTCGTTAGGCACTTGATGGAGGAAGGTTGTCAGCAATTCTCCTTTTTGACGAAATTCTTCAGCGTTGTCTGTCGCCAGTAACTCTTTTTTCTGTTTTTTTAGCTTATGTCGATTTTTTTGAAGTTCATTTTCAACACGACGAATGAGTTCACTGGCTTGCTGTTTGACGCGGTCGCGCTCAGCCTTATCCTTATAGTAGGTGTCCAACAAATCAGAAAGACTGGCAAAAGGCTCTCCCACCTGATTTACAAAAGGAACTGGACTGAAGGAAGTCTCAGTCAAGCATGGTTTGGTTTCTTGATTGAAAAAGTTTCGGAAAGTGGAAAGTTTTTCACTAACCAGTATGCTTTCCAATTCATTTGCCGTATCGCGTCCCAGACCTTGAAAGAGGCTTTGAAGATTTTTAGCTGTCGTTTCCTGTGTTTGCAGGATTTCAAAGAGTTTCTCGTTCTTGATTGTAAAAGGATTGAGAGATTCCGTACTTGGCGGAGCGATATAGGTTGATCCAGGAAGCAAGGTGCGGTAGCTATTTTGTGAAAAGCCGACGTGTTTGATAACTTCGAGGATTTTATGACTGCTTTTATCGACCAGTAGAATATTACTGTGTTTACCCATGATTTCGATAATCAAGGCAGCCTGAATATGGTCTCCAATCTCGTTTTTATTGGAAACCGTGATTTCCACAATACGGTCATTTTCCACTTGCTCAATAGACTCAATCAGGGCCCCCTGCAAATACTTTCTCAAAACCATGATAAAGGTGGAAGGTTGGGCTGGATTTTCAAAAGTCGTTTGGGTCAGCTGAATGCGTCCAAAAACTGGGTGAGCAGAAAGGAGCAGGCGATGGCTTTGGCGATTGCTGCGGATTTGCAAGACCAACTCTTGTTCAAAAGGCTGATTGATTTTCTGAATGCGACCGTTCACTAGCTCTCTTCGCAATTCCTCAACCATGTGGTGTAAAAAAAATCCGTCAAATGACATCGTTCTCTCCTTGTGATTGTATTCCATAGTATTATATCAAAAAGGTAGAATAAAATCATGGAAATGTGGTATAATAAAGCCAAGTAAAGAGAAACGAGAAGCACATGTATATTGAAATGGTAGATGAAACTGGTCAAGTTTCAAAAGAAATGCTGCAGCAAACCCAAGAAATTTTGGAATTTGCAGCCCAAAAATTAGGCAAAGAAGACAAGGAGATGGCAGTTACCTTTGTGACCAATGAACGTAGTCATGAACTCAATCTGGAGTATCGTGACACCGACCGTCCGACAGATGTCATCAGCCTTGAATATAAGCCAGAGTTGGAAATTGCCTTTGACGAGGAAGATTTGCTTGAAAATCCAGAATTGGCAGGGATGATGTCTGAATTTGATGCCTATATTGGGGAACTGTTCATCTCTATCGATAAGGCACATGAGCAGGCCGAGGAATACGGTCACAGCTTTGAGCGTGAGATGGGCTTCTTGGCAGTACACGGCTTTTTACATATCAACGGCTATGATCACTACACTCCGGAAGAAGAAGCGGAGATGTTCGGTTTACAAGAAGAAATTTTGACAGCCTATGGACTCACAAGACAATAAACGAAAATGGAAAAATCGTGACCTGATATCCAGTTTAGAATTTGCCCTCACAGGAATTTTTACTGCTATCAAGGAAGAACGCAATATGCGAAAACATGCAGTGACGGCCATTGTAGTCATTCTTGCAGGTTTTGTTTTTCAGGTGTCACGAATCGAATGGCTCTTTCTCCTATTGAGCATTTTCTTGGTAGTAGCTTTTGAAATTATCAATTCTGCTATTGAAAATGTGGTGGATTTGGCCAGTCACTATCACTTTTCCATGCTGGCTAAAAATGCCAAGGATATGGCGGCTGGCGCGGTATTAGTGGTCTCTCTTTTCGCAGCCTTAACAGGCGCATTGATTTTTCTCCCACGAATCTGGGATTTATTATTTTAAATAGTAAGAGGAAATTATGACTTTTAAATCAGGCTTTGTAGCCATTTTAGGACGTCCCAATGTTGGGCAGTCAACCTTTTTCAATAACGTCATGGGGGAAAACATACAA
>NZ_CAJZDT010000182.1:0-2747 GCF_915066115.1 uncultured Streptococcus sp.
GGATGGGACAGGTGGGAAAGTTCTGGCTATCCTAGGTAGCATTTTAGTTGCTATTAAGGGAATTTTGAATACTCTCTTTATTCTAGGCTTTATCGGTGGACTTTTTGGTGCTGGTGTAGCTCTTGGTTATGGAGTTGCTTTGTTTGACAAGGCCAAGGTTCCCCAAGCGGAGGACTTGGTCAAGCAGGTTAAAAATATTTCTTCCATCTCAGAAATTGTTTACGCAGATGGGAGTGTCATTGCATCTATTGAGAGTGACCTACTGAGAACTTCTGTCTCATCTGAGGAAATATCGGACAATCTCAAAAAGGCTATCGTTGCAACTGAGGATGAACATTTTCTTGAACATAAAGGGGTTGTACCAAAAGCTGTGATTCGGGCGACTTTGGGAACCTTTGCAGGCTTGGGCTCATCTAGCGGTGGCTCGACCTTGACCCAACAGTTAATCAAGCAACAAGTGGTCGGAGATGCTCCGACTTTGGCTCGTAAGGCTACAGAAATTGTCGATGCCCTTGCCTTGGAACGCAGCATGAGCAAGGATGAAATTTTGACGACTTATCTCAATGTTGCTCCCTTTGGTCGAAATCATAAAGGGCAGAATATTGCAGGTGCCCAGCAAGCTGCTGAAGGGATTTTCGGTATCGATGCCAACAAGTTAAGTATTCCTCAAGCCGCTTTCTTAGCAGGTTTGCCACAGAGTCCGATTACTTATTCCCCTTATGAAAATACTGGAGAGTTAAAGAGTGATGAAGACTTAAAACTTGGTTTGAAGCGGGCCAAGGATGTTCTCTACAACATGTACCGTACGGGTGCTCTGACTCAGGAAGAATACGACCAGTACAAGGATTATAATCTCAAACAAGATTTTTTGCCATCAGGAACTATCAATGCTGTTTCGAGGGATTACCTTTACTTTACGGCTATGGCTGAAGCGACAGACCGTATGTATGATTATTTAGTTCAACAGGACAATGTCTCTAGTCAGGAGTTGAAAAAGGAAGCAGTTCAAAAGGCCTATCATGAGCGAGCTGAGCAGGAACTAAGTAACGGTGGCTATAAAATCACGACAACAATCAATAAAAAAATCCATACTGCCATGCAAAATGCAGTTGCTAACTACGGTCGTTTGGTAGATGATTCGACTGGCCAGCCTGAAGTAGGGAATGTTTTGATGGACAATAAAACGGGGGCTGTTCTAGGCTTTGTTGGTGGTCGTAATTACCAAATAAACCAAAACAATCACGCCTTTGACACTAAGCGCTCGCCAGCCTCTACAACCAAGCCTTTATTGGCCTACGGTATTGCCATTGACCAAGGCTTGATGGGTAGCGCTAGTATCTTGTCCAATTATCCGACAAATTTTGCAAATGGTAGTCCGATTGTGCATGGTAGTAGTAAAGGCACAGATATGGTCAATTTGGGTGATGCTTTAAACTATTCATGGAATATTCCAGCCTATTGGACTTATCGCATGCTTCGTGAAAAAGGTGTCGATGTTAAGAGCTATATGGAAAAAATGGGTTACGAGATTCCAGAGTACGGTATCGAAAGTCTGCCTATGGGTGGTGGGATTGAAGTCACAGTTGCCCAGCATACCAATGGTTATCAAACAATTGCCAATAACGGTGTCTACCATCAAAAACATGTGATTTCTAAGATTGAATCATCTGATGGTAGAGTAATCTATGAGTTCCAAGACAAACCAGTTCAAGTGTATTCGAAGGCAACAGCAACGATTATGCAGAGTTTGCTTCGTGAGGTGATTTCATCTCGGATCACTTCAAGTTTCCAAACGGATTTGTCTTCTATTAATTCAAGCTTAGCTCGTGCAGACTGGATTGGTAAGACTGGTACAACCAATGAAGATGAAAATATGTGGCTCATGCTTTCGACACCAAGATTGACTCTAGGTGGTTGGCTAGGTCACGATGACAACCGCCCAATGGCTAAGGGGGCTGGGCATTATCGAAATGCCAAATATATGGCCCACTTGGTCAATGCTATCCAACAGGCTGAGCCTGGTGTTTGGGGCAATGAACGCTTTAATCTTGATTCTAGTGTGACCCAGTCTCAGGTCCTCAGATCTACAGGGCAGAAGCCTGGCAAAGTATCCGTTAATGGAAGAACAGTTGATCTTTCAGGTTCTACTGTAACGAGCTATTGGGCTAACAAGGCGGGAGCTCCAACGACAAGCTATCACTTTGCTATTGGAGGAAGTGAAGCAGATTATCAAAATGCTTGGTCAGGTATTATTGGTAGTTTCTCGTCTACCCCAAGTTCAAGTAGTAGTTCTAGCAGTACCCCAAGTTCATCAGCAACACAATCAAATAGTAGAAGATAGAGCTATAAAATAAAAATCTCTATTTTTCAAGTAAAAAATAAAAATATTATATAACGGTCTTGAATCTCGTTAAGTGAGAAGCAAGACCGTTATTGTACTTTTAAAGACGAACGCTATTATCAAAATTGTTGGTAAAATGTAAATTGTCAAGTGAGTTTTGTAGCCTAGATAATATTGCAGAGATTATTCGTAATTTTAGTATAGAAATTTACTGAAAGTACAATTGTTTTGGATGTCTTAGTGTTTCAATGATATAGAAGAATATTCTCCATCTATCAGTAATATCATTTTTGTTTAGTCGTTTGATGTTAATCGAAAGTTCTTCTGGAGTAGTGAAATTTCTCTTTGTTAAGGATGAAAGCAGACTAGCTTTTGCTTTTTTATCTATATTGCTTTACCAGTAAAT
>NZ_CAJZDT010000183.1:0-2690 GCF_915066115.1 uncultured Streptococcus sp.
GAATAAAAAACGTCATGCGACCAAGCATTTCACTGATAAGCCTGTGGATCCAAAAGATGTTCGTACAGCTATCGAAATCGCGACTTTGGCTCCAAGTGCCCACAATAGCCAACCATGGAAGTTTGTGGTGGTTCGTGAGAAAAATGCTGAATTGGCAAAATTGGCTTACGGTTCCAACTTTGAACAGGTATCATCAGCACCTGTGACCATTGCCTTGTTTACCGATACAGACCTTGCTAAACGTGCCCGCAAGATTGCCCGTGTTGGTGGTGCAAAGAATTTTTCAGAAGAGCAACTTCAATATTTTATGAAGAATCTGCCTGCTGAATTTGCACGTTACAATGAGCAACAGATCAGCGACTATCTAGCCCTCAATGCAGGTTTGGTTGCCATGAATTTGGTTCTGGCTCTGACAGACCAGGGAATAGGTTCTAACATTATTCTTGGTTTTGACAAATCAAAAGCCAACGAAGTTTTGGATATCGAAGATCGATTCCGCCCAGAGCTCTTGATTACGGTAGGTTACACAGACGAAAAATTGGAACCAAGCTACCGCTTGCCAGTAGATGAAATCATCGAGAAAAGATAGAAAGAAGAAAAAAATGACAACAATTGATTTTACAGCAGAAGTAGAAAAACGCAAAGAAGACCTCTTGGCTGACTTGTTTAGCCTTTTGGAAATCAACTCAGAACGTGACGATAGCAAGGTTGATGCCCAGCATCCATTTGGACCTGGGCCAGTAAAAGCCTTGGAAAAATTCCTTGAAATCGCAGACCGTGATGGCTACCCAACTAAAAATGTTGACAACTATGCAGGACATTTTGAGTTTGGTGAAGGAGAAGAAGTTCTCGGTATCTTTGCCCACATGGACGTGGTTCCAGCTGGTAGCGGTTGGGACACAGACCCTTACACACCAACTATCAAAGACGGTCGCCTTTATGCGCGTGGGGCTTCAGATGACAAGGGACCTACAACAGCTTGTTACTATGGTTTGAAAATCATCAAAGAATTGGGACTTCCAACTTCTAAGAAAGTTCGTTTCATCGTTGGAACAGATGAAGAATCAGGTTGGGCAGACATGGACTACTATTTCGAGCACGTAGGACTTGCAAAACCAGACTTTGGTTTCTCTCCAGACGCTGAATTCCCTATCATCAATGGTGAAAAAGGGAACATCACTGAATACCTCCATTTTGCAGGTGAAAATGCAGGTGCTGCTCGTCTTCACAGCTTCACAGGTGGATTGCGTGAAAACATGGTACCTGAATCAGCAACAGCAGTTGTTTCAGGCGACCTGGCTGACTTGCAAGCTAAACTAGATGCTTTTGTTGCAGAACACAAACTCAGAGGAGAAATTCAAGAAGAAGCTGGTCGATACAAGGTGACAATCATTGGTAAATCAGCCCACGGTGCTATGCCTGCTTCAGGTGTCAATGGTGCAACTTACCTAGCCCTCTTCCTCAGCCAGTTTGACTTTGCTGGTCCAGCCAAAGCCTACCTTGACATCGCTGGTAAAATTCTCTTGAACGACCATGAGGGTGAAAATCTCAAGATTGCTCATGTGGATGAAAAGATGGGTGCTCTTTCTATGAATGCCGGCGTCTTCCGCTTCGATGAAACAAGTGCTGACAATACCATTGCCCTTAACATCCGCTATCCAAAAGGAACAAGTCCAGAACAAATCAAGTCAATCCTTGAAAACTTGCCAGTTGCTTCTGTTAGCCTTTCTGAGCACGGTCACACCCCTCACTATGTGCCAATGGAAGATCCACTTGTTCAAACCTTGTTGAATGTCTATGAAAAACAAACTGGACTTAAAGGTCACGAGCAAGTTATCGGTGGTGGAACCTTTGGTCGCTTGCTCGAACGCGGAGTTGCCTACGGTGCCATGTTCCCAGACTCAATTGACACCATGCACCAAGCCAATGAATTTATCGCCTTGGACGATCTCTTCCGAGCAGCAGCAATCTATGCCGAAGCTATTTACGAATTGATCAAATAAAACGATAGAAGTCTGAGATGGTATGCTTAGACTTCTTTTTGGAGGGAAAGTAGATGTCTCAAATCGAAAGAATCAAGCAGGCTATCATGGCGGATCCGCAGAATGTCAGCTATACAGAGCGTGGCATTGAGCCTCTCTTTGCAGCGCCAAAAACTGCTCGCATCAATATCATCGGTCAGGCACCGGGACTTAAAACCCAAGAGGCAGGCCTTTATTGGAAGGACAAAAGTGGTGATCGCTTGCGAGAGTGGCTAGGTGTGGATGAGGACACCTTTTACAACTCAGGTTATTTCGCAGTTCTGCCAATGGATTTCTACTTTCCAGGACATGGTAAGTCGGGTGACCTGCCACCGAGAACTGGTTTTGCAGAAAAATGGCATCCGCAGCTCTTGCAAGAATTACCAGATATTCAGTTAACCCTCTTGATTGGCCAGTATGCCCAGGCCTACTATTTACAAGAGAAAATCAGTGGCAAGGTGACGGAACGGGTAAAACATTACCAGAACTATCTGCCAACCTATTTTCCACTGGTTCACCCCTCACCACGAAATCAAATCTGGATGGCCAAAAATCCTTGGTTTGAGGCAGAAGTAGTGCCAGACTTGAAAAAAAGAATTAAAGCTATTTTATAGTCAATGAAAATCAAAGAGCAAACTAGGAAGCTAGCCGCAGGCTGTACTTGAGTAC
>NZ_CAJZDT010000184.1:0-2689 GCF_915066115.1 uncultured Streptococcus sp.
AGTACAGCCTGCGGCTAGCTTCCTAGTTTGCTCTTTGATTTTCATTGAGTATAAGTTCATTTTCATACGAGCTGGACTAGAGCCTATTCTAAGGCACTAGCTCCTGCTACAATTTCTGTAATTTCTTGTGTAATCGCCGCCTGTCTGGCACGGTTATACTGAATTGTCAAATCATTAATGACTTTCTTTGCATTATCTGTCGCTGTTTGCATAGCTGTCATACCTGCAGCATTTTCAGCTGTCTTAGCGTCGATAATAGCACCATAAATCATACTTTCTGCAAACTGAGGCAACAACTGCTCCAAAATTTCTTCTCGGCTAGTTTCCAATTCAAAGGTCAAGCTGTAACTGTCATCTGCTTCATTTGGATCCAAGTCAACAATTGGAAGCATTTGTTCCACACGCATTTGACTGGTTAGCGTATTGACATGGTGGTTATAGCAGACATAGAGTTCATCAAATAGTTCATTTTGGTACATTTCAACAGTTTTTGAAATAATCTTACGGACTTCATCAAAGCTTGGTTGATCCGCCAAGCCACGTAGTTCATAAAGTGGTTGAATACCGCGAGCCTTAAAGAAATCAGCTCCCATTCCACCGATACAGATCATTTCAAAACCTTTACCGTCTGGATGGTATTCCTCCTTCAACTCCATAACAGCTTTCAGAATAGAGGAATTATAACCTCCAACCAAACCTCGGTCTGAAGTAATGACGATATAGCCTGTCTTCTTAACTGGACGACTAATCAACATCGGATTGGTTGAACTGCCAGCTCCATTACCATGAAGAATATCCGTCAAAAGTTTACGAACTTTCTGAGCATAAACTTGGAAGTTGCGAGCAGCTTCTTCAGAGCGACCTAGCTTAGCAGCCGAGACCATTTGCATGGCATTAGTGATTTGACTCGTATTTTTTGTTGAGGCGATTTTTGTTTTAATATCATTTAGAGATACTGCCATCTGACACCTCTATTCTTATTGGAAGCTGGTTTGATTGAGAAACTCTGTAATCGCAGCATCCAAGACTGCTTCTTCTGGCAAGTCTTTTGTATCACGAATGGTTTCCAAAATCTCTGGATGTTGAGCGTCAAAGAAGGCATGGAACTCTTCCTCGAAACGAACAATATCATCTACTGGAACAGTATCCAAGAAACCATGTGTCAAAGCATAAAGAATGGTTACTTGTTTCTCAACAGGTAATGGCTTGTGAACAGGTTGTTTCAAGACCTCAACGGTACGACGTCCACGGTTCAACTTAGCCTGTGTTGCCGCATCTAAGTCAGAACCAAATTTAGTGAAGGCTTCCAACTCACGATATGAAGCAAGGTCAATACGAAGTGTACCAGCAACCTTCTTCATGGCTTTGATTTGTGCAGAACCACCTACACGTGATACAGATGAACCCGCATCAATGGCTGGACGAATACCTGCATTGAAGAGACCATCACCAAGGAAGATTTGTCCATCAGTGATTGAAATCACGTTGGTTGCGATATAGGCTGAGATATCTCCTGCTTGTGTCTCGATAAATGGTAGGGCTGTAATTGATCCACCACCAAGTTCATCAGAAACTTTAGCTGAGCGCTCAAGCAAACGGCTGTGAAGGTAGAAAACATCCCCTGGAAAGGCTTCACGACCTGGAGGACGACGAAGCAAGAGAGAGAGTTCACGATAAGCTACCGCTTGTTTTGATAAATCATCATAAACAATCAAAACATGCTTGCCTTGATACATAAATTCTTCCGCCATGGCAACCCCAGCATAAGGAGCTAGGAAGAGCAATGGAGATGGTTGTGAAGCAGAGGCTGTCACAACGATTGTGTAATCCAAGGCACCGTACTGACGTAGTGTTTCTACTTGCGTACGAACTGTTGATTCTTTTTGTCCAATCGCTACGTAGATACAGATCATATCTTGACCTTTTTGGTTCAAGATTGTATCAATCGCAATGGTTGTTTTCCCTGTCTGACGGTCACCGATAATCAACTCACGTTGACCACGACCAATCGGTACAAGGGCGTCAATAGCTTTCAAACCAGTTTGCAATGGTTCTGATACAGACTTACGTTGCATAACACCAGGAGCTGGTGCTTCTACTGGACGAGTTTTATCAGTATGGATTTCTCCAAGACCGTCAACTGGGCGACCAAGAGGATCCACAACACGACCAATCAGACTCTCACCTACTGGGACTTCCATGATTTTACCTGTACGGCGGATTGTATCGCCTTCACGGATGTCTGTAAAGTCACCTAGGATGATAATACCAACGTCTGTTGACTCCAAGTTTTGAGCCATCCCATAAGAGCCGTTTTCAAAAATCAACAACTCTCCACTCATGGCATTTTCAAGGCCGTGAGCACGCGCGATACCGTCCCCGATATAGGTTACAACACCTGTTTCAGTCACATCAAAATTGGGTTTGAAATTTTCAATTTGTTGCTTAATTAAAGCGCTGATTTCTTGTGCGTTAATTGCCAAAAGAACACCACTTTCTATTTCAAATTTTCTTTAACAACTTTAAGTTGTTGTTTAATACTCACATCAATTGTCTTGTGATTGGCAATAATAACAAAACCACCGATTAAACTATCGTCGATTTTTTCCTTAATACTACGGACTTTTAAAGACATCTTCTTCTCGATTAGAGGAAGGAGGCGTTCTTTCTGTTTGTCAGTCAAAGACTT
>NZ_CAJZDT010000185.1:0-2668 GCF_915066115.1 uncultured Streptococcus sp.
AAAATAGTGATAATACAACAAGAGCTGAAGTTACAATTTTTTTAAATTTCATAAAAAACACTCCTTTCAAGTCACAAATATATATTACTGATAAAATAACTTGATTTTCTGATTTAAAACTCCTTTCTAACAAGTTATTCGTATACTTTTATTTTTCAATTCTATTATACCACAACAAGAAAACGGTTTCATTTATTTTGCTAAAAATATGTGCAAGTAATAAGGGAAAATTAGCATGAAAACTTTTTAAAACAAATCAACTCCAGATAAAAATACACATTTTATTTTAAAGAGAAAAAAGGGTACGAAAAACTGTCACATCTGCATTTGATTGCTCTTTGATTTCAAAAAAGTATTAAAAATGGGAGTATACCACATTTGTCACTAGATGTGAACGAGAGAAACACTCTAGACATTGCCAAGAAGGAAAAAGGTAACTTCTCAAAGTAACTTCGACTTGCCTAATCGAAGTGGAAATTAGTCTAAAACGGATCTTTATGGCGGAATTAAGTATGAGTCGTTTGAGTTAGAAATGAGATTCACTATGACAAAACATAAACACCTTACCCTTTCAGACCGTAATGATATCCAATTAGGCTTAGAGCGCGGTGAAACCTTCAAAGCTATCGGGCAACTTATTCTAAAAGACCCGACCACTGTTTCTAAAGAAATCAAGAGAAATAGACAAGTCCGAGATTCTACATGCGATAACCTTCCTTGCCCTCTACTCGACAAAGCTCCCTTTGTCTGTAATGGGTGCCCTAAAAGAAGACAAAATTGTGGCTATAAGAAAATCTTCTACCTTGCTAAACAAGCTCAAAAACAATACGAACAAACTCTTGTCGAAGCTCGTGAAGGAACTCCCCTCAATTCCAAGACCTTCTGGGACATGGACAAAGTCATTTCTGATGGGGTTAAAAAGGGACAACACATCTATCATATTCTGAAAACTCATAACCTTGATGTTAGCTCCTCAACTGTCTATCGACACATCCGAAAAGGATACCTATCTATCGCTCCTATTGACCTAGTCAGAGCCGTTAAATTCAAAGAAAGACGAAAAAGTAAGCTACCTTCCATCCCTAAAGAAACGAAAAAAGGCCGTTACTATGAGGATTTCCAAAACTATTTAGCACTGAATCAACTAGACTCTTGGCTGGAAATGGATACAGTCATGGGTAGAATGGGAGGTAAAGTCCTACTTACCTTCAATCTCTCTTTCTGTAACTTTATCTTTGCTAGACTTCTGGATAATAAAACTGCCCTTGAGGTTACCAAACACCTCTATGACATCAAGAACACTCTTTACCAAGCTGACAAAGATTTCTTCCAACTCTTCCCTGTCATCCTGACAGATAATGGTGGAGAGTTTGCCAGGGTTGATGATATCGAAATGGATGTGCGAGGAGAGAGTAAACTCTTCTTTTGTGACCCTAATCGCTCTGACCAGAAAGGGAGAATTGAGAAAAATCACACACTAATTCGCGACATTCTACCTAAGGGAACTTCTTTTGACAACTTAACTCAAGAGGACATCAATCTCGTTTGTTCGCATGTCAACAGTGTCAAACGCGCTGCTTTAAATGGAAAGTCAGCCTATGAACTCTTTGCCTTTACTTATGGAGAAGAGATTCCTAAGCTTCTTGGCATTTCTAAAATACCTGCAGAAGACGTCTGCCAATCGTCTACATTACTCCAACATAAGCTCTAAAAACTAATCTTCAACCCCATTCAAACGTCTCACACTAACTTCCACCATAGCGGAACTTAATCTGAAACGCTTTCAGATAAGGGGATTTTGTGCGCTCTTTTTTTCGATTCATTTCGGTTACAAAAGCGATGAAATCAAGCATGATTAAAACCAGTGGAACTTACCCTGACACGGATTTCCACTGGTTTTTACGATTTTTATCAGACCAACTTCCACTTGGATTAGCAGTGGATCTTAGTTTGGGCATTAAGCCTTCTTTTCCAACTAATGATTTTCAAAACACCACATACAAGCAAGGCTAGATTAAATACCGCATAAAATCCTGTAAAGCTTATCAGACCATTCTGGGCTAAATCTGCCGTGTAAAGTTCAGTTTCTGTAAAGAGAAGATAAATTCCATAGCCCTCCACGAAAATAAGAAAACTGACAAAACCAATCAGGAAAAGTCCACTGGCAATAAGAAAGAGTCTCCATAAAAGAATGAGAATTCCTCCTACTGCTAAAAAAATTACTGGGACAAGGAGTAAATCATTCATGACTTTCTCCTTTCTAGTCAATCAATTGACGATAATGGGTGGCAAGAGAATAATCAAACTCTTCTAATTTTTGAACTAAGTCCAAATACTCCTCTTTCTCATGTTCTTCAAAGTCCACACCTCGATGATTCTGAAGAGCGATTTCCAATTGACTAGTAAGTTCTCGTTTAGAAAAACTGTAATCCCCTGTCACTTCCTCATAATGTTCCTTTAGTTCCTTGTAGGCATTGTATTCTTCAGGTGTTTGAAATCCCTGTACCAAAGCCTCTTCTAATTGATAATAGGTATCTTCCATCATAATCGTTACCTCGTTTCTTTCTATCTTTATTTTACCGCGCTTTTCTTTTCTTGTCCGCTATTTGTATCTATTTTTTAATCTAATTCAAAAGAAAGTTGTTCTTGCTTTTCGTTTCCTTTTTCG
>NZ_CAJZDT010000186.1:0-2639 GCF_915066115.1 uncultured Streptococcus sp.
TGAGACCAGCTCTCGCGGAGAAGATAAAGAAAAAAAAGCCATTATCGCCTTTGCCAATCAAACCACCCACGTTGAATAAAAAATCTTTAAAATCAGAAAACGCATATTATCAGGACTTTAAAAGTCTTGGCAATATGCGTTTTGTTATGTAGAAATTCGCTTCATTTTCTTCTGATACTCAATGAAAATCAAATAGCAAACTAGGAAGCTAGCCGTAAGTTGTTCAAAGCGTAGCGTTGAGGTTGCAGATAGAAACTGACGTGGTTTGAAGAGATTCTCGAAGAGTATGAAATTGAGTTTTTGCCCAGCCTCCGTTAGGTTATTGAAAATACTCCAAAACCTCTAATGGTTTGTGGGCGATATAATCAGGCTGATAGTTGAGCAAATCTGCTTGCTCTCCAAATCCCCAAGTGACAGCTAATTTCTGAATGCCTGTTTCTTGAGCTCCCAGCATATCAAACTTGGTATCTCCAATGATGATGGCTTGTTGAGGTGCTAGTTGATGTGTCTGCAAGGCTTGGCGAATGACATCTGCCTTATGGGGGGCTTCAGGGCTAGAACCATAAATGCCATCAAAGAAATGATGGATCCCCAAGTTTTTTGTCATTTCCTGAGCGGTTGGAGTGTTTTTGGTGGTTGTGATGTAGAGGGGGTAGTCTTGAGAGAGTTTTTGGAGTAATTCACTGATTTGAGGATAAAGTTCAGCCTCGTGGATTCCTTTATCCTTGTAGTAAGAACGGTAAATCTGAACCGCTTCAGAGATTTTTTCTTTGGGAAGGCGGGTTTCAAAGCTACTTTCAAGAGGTGGTCCCATGAAACTACGAATAGTTTTGACGTCAGGACAAGGGACTCCAAGCTCTTTAAAGGTATAGCTAAAGGCATTATGAATCCCAATGGAACTATCAACAAGGGTTCCATCTAAATCAAAAAAGATGGCTGAGATAAAGGTCATAATTTCTCCTATTAGATAAGGTTACTCTCCGAAAATTTCTTTTTGGAGGCGACGGCCGGTAGGAGTGGCAGCAAGGCCACCTTCGGCTGTTTCACGAAAGGCAGTTGGCATGCTTGACCCTACTTGATACATGGCATCGATAACTTCATCGACAGGGATTTTGGATTCGATACCTGCCAAGGCCATGTCTGCTGCGATGAAGGCAAAGCTAGATCCCATAGCATTACGCTTGACACAGGGAACTTCAACTAGACCTGCAACAGGGTCACAAATCAAGCCTAGCATATTTTTAATGACAAAGGCAATAGCTTGACTAGCTTGATAGGGAGTTCCACCTGCTGCTAAAGTAAGGGCAGCGGCACTCATAGCAGAAGCAGAGCCGACTTCTGCTTGGCATCCCCCCTCAGCTCCTGAGATAGAAGCATTATTTGCGATGACTAGTCCAAAGGCTCCAGCAGCTAATAGAAAATCTAACTGTTCCTCGTGACTAAGGTCTAATTTTGTAATGGCAGTAGTTAGGACAGCGGGGAGACAACCAGCGCTTCCTGCTGTAGGAGTAGCACAGACCAAGCCCATTTTTGCATTGTGTTCATTGACAGCTATAGCATTGCGAGCAACGGATAAAATGGTGTCGTCTGACAAAGCTTTTCCACTTTGGATATAGCGATTAAGTTTTGCAGCGTCTCCTCCAGTTAGGCCACTACGAGATTTATTTTCATTGAGGCCAAGTTGGACAGAGGCTTTCATGACTTCTAGATTGCGTTCCATGAGAAGGAAGACTTCTTCACGTTCGCGACCGGTCAATTCAAACTCTGTTGTAATCATCAGTTCAGCGACATTTCCTTGGAAGTCCTTTTCTGCTTGTTCGACTAATTCTTTGATAGAATAAAACATGATTCCTCCTACTTAAAGAAATTGACATTGTGAAGATGAGGGATTTTTTGAATTTCTTTGATGGCTTCCTCACAATTTCGACTATCAACTTCGATAATCATAATGGCTTTTTCACCCGCTTTTTCTCGAGTAACGTTCATCTGGGCGATATTGATATCATAGCGAGAAAGGGCCTCCGTTACGAGGGCAATCATACCTGGAATATCTTGATGAACGATGATGATAGTCGGTGTATTCATATTGAGAGAGACGGCAAAGCCATTGAGTTCGGTTACCTGAATATTTCCTCCACCGATAGAAATACCAGTTACGCTGATGGTCTTGTGAGCATTTTTGACGGTAATTTTAGTGGTGTTTGGATGAGGAGCATTACTGTCTTTCTGAATGGTCCAGACAATCTTGATGCCACGCTTGTGGGCAATTTCCAGGCTGTTTGGGATTTCAGGATCATCTGTATCCATGCCCAAAATACCTGCAACAAGGGCTAGGTCTGTTCCGTGACCTCGATAGGTTTTGGCAAATGAGTTAAATAGTTGGAATTCGACTTCTGTCGGAGTATCATCAAAAATGGAGGAGACAATCTTCCCAATACGAACAGCACCAGCGGTATGGCTACTAGATGGTCCAATCATGACTGGTCCGATAATATCAAAGACAGATTGAAAACGAAGTGATTGCATCAGTTTCCCCTTATAAAAATTCTTAGTTATATTATATCAAAGAATGAAGGTATTGGCTTTAATTGTGGATGAAACCCTTTTTACACTACAAATAGCATACAAAACAGTCTTTG
>NZ_CAJZDT010000187.1:0-2620 GCF_915066115.1 uncultured Streptococcus sp.
CCACCAGGAATATCCCAATAAGATGGATAGACATTAGGACGACCTCGCTTTATTTTCGAGCGTTTGATAAGCAAATACTTCCCGTCTTTCTCGATCAAGGTATGGGCGATTAATTTTACTGTCATTGCATTTTCCTCCAAAAAAAAGAGCAAAAAAAGACTCCGAGGAGCCCAATTTTAAGTCATCCACCCTGAGAGAATCGAACTCCCATCTCAAGAACCGGAATCTTACGTGATATCCATTACACTAAGGGTGGAAACTTGTTTTATTATAACAGAAATTTGCTCTAATAACAAGTTTTTTTCTGGCCATATAGCCTGTCTTAGTGGGAAGCATCCCCATTCCAGATTGAGTTTTTCACGATAACATAATCAACGTGTTTAAGGTCAGCAACCTGACGTCCACCTGCATAAGAAATAGCACTTTGAAGGTCTTGTTCCATCTCAGTTAAAGTGTCTTGCAGATGACCTTTGGCAGGAAGCAAGATACGTTTGCCCTCCACGTTTTTATAAGCACCTTTTTGGTATTGAGAAGCTGAACCGTAGTATTCTTTGAACTGTTCACCATCGACTTCAATCGTTTTCCCTGGACTTTCGATGTGTCCTGCAAAGAGAGAACCAATCATGACCATGCTGGCACCGAAACGGATAGACTTGGCAATATCACCATGAGTACGAATTCCTCCATCAGCAATAATCGGTTTACGAGCAGCCTTTGCACACCAACGGAGAGCAGCCAACTGCCAACCACCTGTACCAAAACCAGTCTTGACCTTGGTGATACAAACCTTACCAGGACCGATTCCAACCTTAGTAGCATCCGCACCCGCATTTTCCAATTCACGTACAGCTTCTGGTGTTCCCACATTTCCAGCAATAACAAAAGTATCTGGCAATTCTTTCTTGATGTGTTGAATCATAGAAATCACGCTATCTGCATGACCATGAGCAATGTCAATCGTGATGTATTCTGGAGCATCAGCCTTGAGCTGGCTAACAAAATCATACTCATAGTCCTTAACACCGACAGATATAGAAGCAATGAGACCTTGCTCGTGCATGCGTTTAATAAAAGGAATGCGTCCTTCCTCATCAAAACGGTGCATAATGTAGAAGTAGCCCCCTTTAGCTAGTTGCTCTGCTACATTTTCATCCAAAATCGTCTGCATATTTGCTGGTACAACAGGTAGTTTAAAGGTATGATTTCCTAGAGTGACACTTGTATCCGCTTCTGCACGGCTTTTAATCACACATTTATTTGGAATCAATTGAATATCTTCGTAATCAAAAATTGGAAATTCATTTAACATATCGATGTCTCGTTTCTTTTGTAATGACCTACCTATGCTTTCGCATCACTACGTCTTTTCCGACGTTTCCTTAATTTATTATAAACTAAAGTACAGTTTCTGTCAAATAATTTCACAAATTAAAATATATTGTTCGGTTTTTATTGTGTAAATAATAAAAGAAAGAGGAGAGATTATTTTCTCCCCACTTCGTTAGCAATATTCCTTTTAAATATTTCTTCGGAGTTTTCCAGCATTTCACAAAATTCACTATAAGATGAAGACTCCTGAGGAATTTGGATAGACCATTTCTTCAACAAAGCTCCATAACCTGCTAGCTTTCCTATCTCATTATCAACAACCTTGTCCTTGCTCGGAAAAACAAGACCAGCCTTCTCAGCTTTCAAAATATAAGAATAGGAAATCAGCTGGAATAAATCCTCACGGTTGATTCCTTTTTCAGTGAACTCCAGTTCTTTATATTTAGCATCTAAAACTATTTTTAACTCTTTATGATAAAAATCTGGATATACTTTTCTTTCTTGACTAGAAAATACTGAAATTCCGTCCGTCTTATCTTTATTTCGTGGATGGATGAACTCTTTTGGCAACAAGGTATGGACATACTCTTCCCAAAGCCAGGCAACATCAAAAAGAATACCATGAATTTTTTGATCTTGATATCCTAAACCGTGCTTTTCTTGGTTTAGGATCATCAGACAAAGTTCTTGTAACTTTCTGTACTCGTGAAAGTATGCATGACGTATCGGTTTAGATTGATTTACCCTAATAATCTTAGCACGATCAGCTAGTTTATAAGAGGGCGTTACACGCACGATTTCAGCTACGTTTTCACGACTAGTTGAGAGATTATCTAGTACCCCTTGACCAATGCTTTTCTGGTTCTTAATGTATTCAATAGTGTGACGGACCAACTGCATGAGGGGATTATCATAGGTGAACTCTCTCGTTGTGTAGGCAATATTTCCCGTGAAAGGAAGATTTTTCTTGAGATGATTTCTTACATCAATCACTCCCTTAACATGACTGTCATTATGAGAAAATCTCTGGTATTCCTTATAAAGACCTTTTCGAATAGCAGCTTGAAGATACTTGGGGAAGAGATAGATCAAAAGTTGATATAGCTTATCTTCACGCGACAAAGCTACATCTAAACTAGTAAGATTGATATGAAGAACCTTTTGTAAAAGATAATGCAAAAAATGATCATTGCTCTTATCAGAAAAGCGAGAAGATATCGTTAATCTTTCCTGACCATAGCCCAGAAAACCAATTACATTTCCTGTCTTAATTTCCTGATTGACCGTTTCA
>NZ_CAJZDT010000188.1:0-2568 GCF_915066115.1 uncultured Streptococcus sp.
TTCCAGCTTTTATTTTTCGTCAGAAAGTGTAGAATGACGATAGCCATAAGTAAAGTAAATCACAAGTCCAACTACAAGAGCAACACCAAATGCAATCCATGTTTCTATACTATATTGCAGCATAAAGGAAAGACAGATTAGAATCGAGAGAATCGGTAACAAGGGAACTAGGGGAGTTTTGAATTCTCCTTCTTTAGGCATCCCCTTATCCTTTCTAAGTTTTATAATTCCATAAGCCAATAAGATAAGATAAGCCAGCGTACAAATATTTAGAAAGGCTGCAATACTAGCCAATGGAAACACTCCTGCTGCAATTGCAGAAGCAACTCCTGTTAAGATGGTCGCATTTTTAGGAACACGACTTATTTTGCTTAATTGCTTAAAACTTCGAGGTAAAAGACCATCACGTGCTAAACTGTAAATCATACGCGATAAGGCATAAGTCATAGAAATACATACTGTTATTAGGGTCAAAATGGCCACTAATGACACATAATTAGCTGCCCAACCAATTCCTATACTTCGCAATGAAAATGCTACAGCATCATCCACATTGAGTTGGCTGTAGTGAACAATCCCTGTCAATACTAATGTAACCAGAGCATAGAGAATCGTTACGATTGTCAAAGACAAAACAATACCTCGTGGGACATTCTTTTGTGGATTTTGAATTTCATCAACAGCCATAGAAATTGATTCAAATCCTAGGAAACCAAAGAACATCAAAGATGCTCCTGCCATTATTCCAGTACTTCCACCATAAATTTGACCAAAACCAAAAGGAGCAAAGTTGGACCAATTTTCTGGTTTAATATACCAGATACCAACTAGAATAAACAAAGCGAGAGCAGAGAATTTCAAGACGACTAGAAGCGAATTAAAACGCAATGCTGCCTTGGAATTTAATAAAACTAAACCGGTTACCAGTGTCAGTACCAAAATAGGTAAAAGGTCTATATAGGTACCCTGCTCAGGGTTAAAGGTCCCATTCAAGGCTTGAGGCATTGAAATACTATAGTTACTGAGCAAGCCTTTAAAATAAGCTGCCCAGCCAGAGGCCACACCAGAAACTGCTGTCATGAACTCCATGATGGTCAACCAACCAGCAATCCAAGCTGGTAATTCACCCAAAATTGCATACAAATAACTATAAGCACCACCAGTTGCAGGAACACGAGAGGCAAACTCTGCGAAAAAGAGGGCGGATAAAGAAACACACAGCGCAGAAATCACTATAGATACAACCAGTGACGGACCAGCAAGCGTTGCTGCTGCGGTTCCTGTAATGGTAAAAATCCCAGTTCCTACCATGGCACCGATTCCTAATAAAATCAAATCCCATACTTTTAAATGACGGTGCATTTCAGTACGTCCCAAGCTAACATCTTTTGTTCTAAAAATATTCATACTTCATCTCCATTAAATATGATTGTTTTATTTTATCATATAAAAGGGATTTTGTGAATATTTATAAGATGATTTTTCAAAAAAATCTGAACAGAAATAAATCCTGCTCAGATTATACAAATTTTACCCAACTGACCCTTCCATTTCATAGCTAATCAAGCGGTTCAGCTCAACTGCATATTCCATTGGAAGTTCTTTCGTGAAGGGCTCCACAAATCCCATGACAATCATCTCTGTCGCTTCTGATTCTGACAAACCACGACTCATGAGGTAATAGAGTTGTTCCTCTGAAATCTTAGATACCTTGGCTTCGTGTTCCAAAGCAACTTGCGAGTTGTGGATTTCATTAAATGGAATGGTATCTGATGCTGACAAGTCATCCATGATAATGGTATCACACTCGATGTGAGAAACAGATTTTTTAGAGTTTTTGTTAAAGGTTACTTGTCCACGGTAGTCAACCTTTCCTCCGCCTTTAGCGATAGATTTAGACACGATAGACGAGCTTGTGTGCGGAGCGTTGTGAATCATCTTAGCACCAGTATCCTGGTGTTGCCCAGCATTGGCAAAGGCGATAGAGAGCATAGTACCACGCGCCCCTTCTCCATCTAGATAAACAGATGGATATTTCATGGTTGTTTTGGCACCCAAGTTACCATCAATCCACTCAACAGTGGCATCCTTTTGAGCTTTAGCACGTTTCGTTACCAAGTTATAGACGTTATCAGACCAGTTTTGGATAGTCGTATAACGCATATAAGCTCCATCCAAGGCAAAGATTTCTACAATGGCAGCATGCAAGCTGTTACTTGAATAAGTTGGAGCTGTACATCCTTCTACATAATGAACACTTGCTCCCTCATCAACGATAATCAAGGTACGTTCAAACTGACCAGTATTTTCGTTATTGATACGGAAGTAAGTTTGAAGTGGGATATCTACCTTGATCCCTTTTGGTACGTAGATAAAGGTTCCACCAGACCATACTGCTGAGTTAAGGGCAGCCAATTTGTTATCTGTTGGCGGTACCAACTTAGCAAAGTATTGTTTAAACAAGTCTGGGTATTCCTTGAGGGCAGAATCTGTATCTGTAAAGATAATTCCTAACTTCTCAAACTCTTCCTTCATGTTGTGGTAAACCACTTCTGACTCGTACTGGGC